>CAZJRG010000020.1:0-22401 GCA_964548435.1 uncultured Sulfurimonas sp.
TCACCATCGGCAAAGGCGCGCAGCTCGACGCTTGTGTCATCTGTGACAAAAACATCATCGGCAAAAATGTAAGCGTAAAATCTGGTCTCATCCTAGCACAAGGGTGCGAGATAGGCGAGCTTGTGAGTGTGGAAAAAGACGTCACTATCTGGCCAGACAAAGTGATAGAGGATGCCTCAATCGTGAGCAGTTCGCTTATCCTTGGTAGCCGCTACAAAAACTCCATCTTCGAACATGGACGAGTAGTAGGAAGAAGCAATGTCGAACTCTCCTGCGAAATGGCGACAAAACTTGCAGAGGCGTTTGGTGCACAGCTCCCTTTGGGTTCTACCATCATTATGTCACGCGACTATCATAAAAACTCCCGCATGCTCAAACGCGCATTTTTAGGAGGTCTACTCTCCGCAGGCATCAATGTCATCGACTACCGTGACATCCCCTCATCGGTACTGCGTCACTCCTTGGCGAACAACTCGCGTTATGATGGCGGTGTCTACTTTAACCAGCAGCTCGATGATCCTACAAGCACCTCCATCACCTTCTACAATGCCGATGCGCTGCGAATCAACAACGAGATCTCTAAAAAGATAGAAAAGGCATTTTTCAAAGAGGCCTTTCGTCGGGTAGCATACTCTGAGATAGGTGAGATTAGCGAGTATGAGCATGACAAAGAGTATGCTCTTTACAAATCAAGCATCAAAGAGCTTCTAAAAGCCTGCGACTTCAAAACAAGTAAACGCCGCATCGCCGTAGATATGATGCATGGCACGGCGTTTGACATCTTCCCTAGCCTTCTCAATGAACTTGGCGTCCATAACATCATCTTTAACGCGCATCCTGACGAGGCAAGACTCTCAAATATGAACTCTTTAGTCAAACGCTCCAGTGAAGATATGAGCGGCGTGGTGCGCACCCTTGGTCTGGACGTTGGCTTTATGCTCTACCCTTACGGGCAGCGTCTTGACATCATGAGCGACACGGGTCTGCTACTTGGTAAACAGGGTTCACTCTACCTTGTTCTCACACTTTTAAATATGCAAGCCAAAAAAGAGGGAACCACAAAACACGTCTTTTTGCCTACATGGGCGGCTGACATCATCTACTTTGATGCCCTTGAGATAAAACGCGGTAACTATGCCAACTTTACAAAAGAGCAGCTTTGCAAGTACGATCTCATCGCTACAGGAGAGGGGAACTTCACCTTTAGAGAGTTTGCAACACACCGCGACTCCATGTATGCGGCACTCAAAGTCTTGGGTATGATCTTGTCGCTTGATGTGAAGATCTCCACACTCGTAGAAGCAATGCCGCACTTCTACTATAACTCTACACAGATAGAGTGTGTGCAGTCCCTCAAGGGAAAAATGATGCGTATGTTCCTAGAGGATGCCAAAGATAAAAAATCATCTACACTCGATGGGGTGAAAATCTGGCTTGACGAGGACGAGTGGATACTCATGATTCCAGATCAGTACAGCGACAACCTCAACATCTACATTCAAGCCAAAGATGATGCACGAGGGGAGGAGATTTTGACGCACTACAGCAAAAAAATCTCTGAGTGGTCTGTGATGTGATGCAAACACACCGCCTCAACCTCTGTTTCTTTTGGCATATGCATCAGCCTGACTACCGCGATGCAACAGGTGTCATGCAGATGCCGTGGGTCTTTTTGCATGCTATTAAAGACTACAAAGAGATGCTTGAGCGCCTCAGAGCATTTAAAAATCTCAAAGCGAGTTTCAATCTCACCGCTCCACTCATTGAGCAGTTGCGTTTATGTAAAGAGCCGCTGCGTTATGATGCTTTTTTTATGCTCTGGCACAAAGAACCAAGCGAGCTTAGCCAGAGTCAAAAGGAGTCTATCTTAAAGACGATTCGCTCCATGCAGTATGAGACAATGGTCGTTCCAAACCCCTACTTTGCACATCTTTTTACCAAAGAGCATCTCACTCAAGGCGAATTTATCGACCTTGAACTCTCTTGGTGCAGCTACACTCTTAAGAGTCAAAATGCAACACTCCTAAGACTCATAGCCAAACAAGAGGGCTACACACAAACAGACAAATCTGAACTACTCAGCACACTTGCCGCGTTTACGCAGACCATCTTGCCACTCTATGCGCAGCTTCAAAACCAAGGAGTCATCGCAGTATCGACCACTCCCTACAACCACCCTATCTTGCCGCTGCTGCTAGATATGCAAAATGCAAAACGAGCCAATCCTCACACAACACTCCCCCAAAACCCACTCTCGCTCAAAAGCGATGCCATCTTGCAGATAGAGCGTTCCATCGCTCTATACAAAGACTCTTTTGGTGTGGCTCCAAAAGGCTTCTGGCCTGCTGAGGGAGCAGTGTGTGAGGAGAGTCTCATGCTCTACAAAGAGCGAGGCATCGAGTGGGTAGCCACCGATGAGGCTATCTTGTTTGCATCGTGTGATGAGAGTTCGCGAGATCTGCTCTATGAAGCCTATGACTTTAAAGGGATGAGCATAGGCTTTCGTGATAGAGAGCTTAGTGACCTCATAGGATTTACATACAGATACAAATCGCCTAAGAGTGCAAGCGATCACTTCTTAGCTTTACTCACACGCATAGCAGAGCAAAAAGAGGATGCTACTCTTTTTGTCATTCTCGATGGAGAGAATGCTTGGGAGTTTTTTGCCAATGACGCGCATGAGTTTTTCTTGGAGCTCTATGAGCGACTGAGTCAAACAGCTTGGATCAAAACCATAACCATGGACGCCATAACGCAGCAAAAAAAGAGTTCACTTCAAAAACTCTTTGCTGGAAGCTGGATTCATGGCAACTTTGACACATGGTCGGGTCATGCTGAGAAAAATCGTGCTTGGGAGCTCATCTACCAGACCAAACGCGACTACATCCAACATGAAAAGAGACTCTCACAAGAGAGAAAAGATGAGGCTGATTTTCACTTTCTTGCTGCAGAGTGCAGCGACTGGTTTTGGTGGTATGGAGATGATCACAGTACCGAATTTAGTGCTGAGTTTGATACTCTTTTTAGGTCGCATCTACTCCATATCTACCATCTCTTAGCCATTGATGCCCCGCCGCCGCTACATCTGCCTATTCACTCACACAAAGAAAAAGCGACATTTATGCAAAGACCAGAGTTTCCCATCTCCCCTAACATTAGGGGCAAACTCTGCTCCTTTTTTGAGGGGTTGGGTGCAGGGGTTATAGATGAGAGCAGACTCTACTCTACTATGGAGGCACGTCGCGGACCCATTGAGAAGATCTATTTTGGGCAAGACGCGCACGCTATATATCTGGCGTTTGAGGGTGATGCTGCAGAGCTTGAGAAGATGGGCACGAAGCTTATCATCACTGTCGAAGAGTCTCTTAAAAGCTACACTTTTTTACTACGCGAGTGTTTGCAAACGCAGCAAATCCAAACAGCGTTTGATGAGCGTATGGAGCTGCGTCTAGAGAAGTCACTCTTTGATGGACTCCCTAGCATACATCTGCGTTTTGAACTCCAAAACGAGACAAAAATCATCCAAAACATGCCTGCGTTTGGGGCATTGGCGTTTGATTTAGATGAGAGCTACAGTGCCAACTGGTTTGTATAATAAAAAAAGGAAAGCGACCATGAAAAAAACGACAAAATTTCTCTTTGGCATCCACATGCACCAGCCCATCGACAACTTCGACTGGGTCATAGAAAAAGCGGTAAATCTCTGCTATGCGCCTTTTTTTGCCACCATGCGCGCCTACCCAGAGTTTAAGTTTAGCGTGCACTGTAGCGGCTGGCTTATGGAGCAGATCAAAATGCACTACAAAGATCTCTACAACGACATAAAGTATCTCACAAAACGCGGAAGTATAGAGTTTTTGAGTGCGGGGTATTATGAACCGATTTTAAGTGCCATTCCAAGCCAAGACAGAGTCGCTCAGATCGATCTGCTCTCAAAAAGCATCTCCAAAGATTTCAAGCAAACGCCAAAGGGTTTGTGGCTTACAGAGAGAGTTTGGGAGAGCACTATCATCCCTGATCTTGCCTCTTGCGGTATTGAGTACACACTCATGGATGACTACCACTTTGAGTCTGCAGGCTTTGAAGCGTCACAGCTCGATGGCTACTTTATGAGCGAAGAGAGTGGCAAAGAGATCGCCCTCTTTCCCATCAACAAAGCCCTGCGTTACGCCATTCCTTTTTTAAATGTAAACGCCGCCATAAACGCTATCAAAATGTTTGATGCCAAAGATGACTCCGCGGCTATTTTGTTCGATGATGCCGAGAAGTTTGGGATGTGGCCAAAGACGCACGAGTGGGTTTACGAAAAGGAGTGGCTGAGACGTTTTGTCGAGGCGGTTTTAGCAGATGAAGCCATCGAGACCATACACTTTAGTGCTTACAAAGCCGCCACGCTCCCTCGCGGTATCGCCTACTTGCCAAATGTCTCTTACTACGAGATGGGCGAGTGGAGTCTTGCAAGCCATCAAAATCTCGCCCTTCAAGCGCTTAAAAATGAGGTCTCGCAAGAGCATCTCAGAGGCGGCATCTGGAAAAACTTTCTCATCAAGTATTCAGAGAGTAACCGCATACACAAACGCACCCTTGAGCTCTCAAATGCAGCATCAAGTGTGAACAAAAAGAGCTTCAAAACCGCACTTTACAAAGCCCAAGCCAACGACTCGCTCTGGCATGGTGTCTTTGGAGGGCTCTATCTTGGCAATCTTCGTGACAACGTCTACACCTACATCATCGAGGCTGAAAATATCCGCTATGCTAACAAAGAGCTCATAACCTTAGACAACAACGAACTCGATGGGTATGCAAAAGCTAAAATGATCACTCCAAACACCATCTTGCGTTTTGACTCCGCTTATGGTGGGCAGCTAGTGGAGTTTGACGCACGCGACGTATGTTTCAACTACCAAAACACGCTCATGCACCGCCCAGAAGCTTACCATGAGCTCATCCGCAACCCTCAAGCTCAGAGCCAAACGGAGGCAGATCACGACAGCCAAGATCGCATAGAGACCATCCACCATGCCCACATAGAGGTGAGTGAGGAGCTTAAAAACGCCCTCATCTACGACTGGCACCAAAAAAACTCTTTCATCGATCATATCAGCGATATGGCGTTTAACGCACAAAATTTCAAATATGCAGACTTTAGAGAGTATGGAGATTTTGCAAATCAAGCGTTCACACTCACAAATAAAAAAGAGTCTCTCAGCTTTGAACGCCATGGGGGCATCTATGATGGCAGAGCGCTTGCAAAAGAGTATCACGAGACAACACTTAGCAAAAACTTTACACCTTTGTCTGATGGTGTCGCGTTTACCATAGATCTAACGAGCAGCTCTGAGTTTGAGTACCTCTATGCTCTTGAGATGAACTTTCACTTTGCAAAATATGAGAAGTTAACGCTCAACACCCTCCCTCTTGAGGAGATACAGACACTCAAAGATGTAAGCAAAATAGAGCTCTTTGACAACACCTTTGGCAAAAAAATCAGACTCACTCTCGACCAAAACGCCACACTGCACGCCTTTGTGCTAAGTACCCTCTCCCAAAGTGAAGAGGGCTTTGATCTAAGTCCACAAGGGGTGAGTCTGGCTTTGGTATTTAGACTGCACAAAAATCTCCACATCAGTGGCACGCTGGAGATAAAAAATGTCTGAGATTCGCTACGATCGGCTCCACCAAAGAGATGTCATCATCGCTCCAGAGCGGCTCAAACGCCCTAATGATTTTCATCCCCAAACAGATCGCCGCCAAGAGAGTCGCGTCTGCCCTTTTTGTGAAGGCAACGAACACCTCACTCCAAGTGAAATCTTCGCCATTCGCGATGAGAGCAGCTTCAAAGACGAGCCTCTTTGGCAGACGCGAGTGGTACCAAACCTCTACAAAGCACTTCAAATAGAGTCCCCAAACACCCATCACTACGGAATTTTTGAGTACATCGAGGGCTTTGGCGCGCATGAAGTGCTCATCGACACACCCAACCACACCACCTCCATGAGCCAATGGAGCGATGCAAATCTCATCAACTGGCTCACAACACTCCAGCTACGTTTAGCGGATCTGCGCCGAGACACTCGACTGCACGAGATAGCTATCTTTAAAAACGAAGGTATCCAAGCAGGCGCCACACAGCCCCACTCCCACACGCAAATCATCGCACTTCCTATGCTTTCGCGTCAAAAACGAAGACACTTTGAAGCGCTCTATGAGTTCTATAAAGAGCACAACAGAGCCCTCTTGCTCAGTATGGTCGATGCAGAGTTGCAAGCGCAGCCAAGCAGAATCGTCGCGCAAAACGAAATGTTTGTAGCTTTTTGTCCCTATGCGAGCAGCTTTGCGTTTGAGGTGATACTCACGGCAAAACTCCCTCTTGCAAGCCTTGAAGATCTGGGCGATACTCATAAAACAGCCATAGCAAAACTACTACGCCAACTCTTTACATCACTCAAAAAACAGCTCCATGTACTTGATTTTAACCTTACACTCTCCACACCAAACCTGCTTGACTCACTCAAAGAAGCAGAGCAGTTTTACATCCGTATCATGCCGCGCATCTACACACAAGCTGGTTTTGAGCTCAGTAGTGATATCTTTATAAATCCACTCTCGCCTGAGATGGCAGCAAAACTACTCAGAGGAGCCATAGATTGAGCAAAAGACGGATACTTTTTTGCACGAGTGAAGCGTATCCTTTTGCAAAAACAGGTGGGCTTGGCGATGTGGCACATGCCTTGCCAAAAGCACTCAGTGCCACTGAGTCTGTGGATCTGATTATGCCGCTTTATCAGAGTATCGACAGAGCTGCGTTTAGCATTGTCCCACTCCACAAAGAGCTGCATTTAACGCTGGGTCAAAGACTCTTTTGCGTCACTCTGTATGAGTGCGTCTACGAAGAGGTGAGACACATCTTTGTCTATGAGCCACTGCTTTGTGATCGTGAGTTTCTCTATGGAGCACCAAATGCGGGCTACGCGGACAATGCTTTGCGTTTTGGCATATTTTGCCATGCTATCACTGCACTCCTTGGGGAGTCACACTACGACATTGCCCACCTCAACGACTGGCAAAGCGCTCTGGTCGCACTCCTACTCAAAGAGAAAAAAAGTCCCACAAAAACCCTTCTCACCATCCACAACCTCGCCTATCAGGGCATCTTTGAGTGTGCGACATTAGAGAGCATCGGCATAGATAAACGCCACTTTCACATGGATGCTTTAGAGTTTTATGGGAGCCTCAACTTCTTAAAAGGGGGAATCGCCTTTTGTGACTGGCTCACCACAGTAAGCGAAGTCTATGCACAGGAGATACTCACACCTGCGTTTGGGTGCGGACTTGAGGGATTTTTAGAACACCACAAGGGTAAACTCAGCGGCATCATCAATGGTCTCGATGAGAGAGATTTTCATCCACTCCACGACAGACTCATCACTCACCCCTTTGCAAACGCCACACAAAAAGCAGCCAACAAAAGAGCCTACCTTCAAGCTGCAAATCTCAAAGGAATGCGTACACCCCTCTTCATCTTCATAGGACGCTTCACCCATCAAAAGGGGCTAAATCTTCTCACACAGATACTCCCCTCTTTGGCACAAGAGGCTTGCAATATCGTCATACTTGGCGATGGCGATGCAAGCTTTCAAACGCCACTGCTTGAAGTGGCGAAAAATCATACAAACATTCGTCTGCACTTTGAGTACAACGAGCTACACTCTCACACTCTCTATGCGAGTGCAGACTTTTTGCTTATGCCCTCGCTCTTTGAACCCTGCGGACTCAACCAGCTCATCGCCATGCGTTATGGTGCTATTCCCATAGTACATAGTGTAGGCGGACTCAAAGAGAGCGTTCAAGCGATTAAAGATTTTGATCCCAAAACTCCAAAAGGGTATGGTCTACTCTTTACCCATCCAAGCGCTGCTGCGTTTCATGAAGCGATCCAAGAGGCTCTAAATCTCTACAAAGAGAGAAAAAAGTTTGCAAAAATACGCAAACACAACATGGCATGCGACTTCTCTTGGCGCAAAAGTAGTGTAAAATACTCTACACTCTATACAAAACTTCTAAGGAGTTCAGAATGAACATACTCTTCATAGCATCCGAAGTTGCCCCTTTTGCTAAAAGCGGCGGGCTTGCTGATGTCGCTGGAGCACTCCCAAAAGCACTCCAAAAGCTTGGACACGATGTGCGGGTAGTAATGCCGCGTTACTACGATGTGGACAAAAAGAAGTATGACCTCAAAGCTCATGAAGGCGCACTCTGCATCAACATGGGTCCACTTGGCAAACTCTGTGTGGAGATCTACAAAGCCAAGATTCCAAAAAGCAAGGTATCCATCTACTTCATAGAGTATGATGATTTTTTTGAGCGCAAAGGGCTCTATGATGAAAATGGCATCGCTTACGAAGATAACGCAGAGCGCTTTATTCTTTTGAGCAAGGCGGCGATGGAGCTTGCAAAACGGCTCGATTTTCATCCAGATGTCATTCATGCACACGACTGGCATAGCGCTTCGGCCTCTATGCTGCTCAACACTACCTATGCGTTTGACCCTCACTTTGCTTACACAGGCTCACTCCTTACCCTACACAACCTCGAACACCAAGGGAAGTTTCATAAAAAGACTATGGATATTTTAGGCATAGGCTGGGAGCACTTCGTCTCCGATGAGCTTGAGGAGTACGATGGAGTCAATCTCTTAAAAGGTGGCATTGTCCATGCAGATGCCATAAACGCAGTGAGTAAAAAGTATGCTCATGAGATCACCACCGCTGCGTTTGGATTTGGGCTTGATGGAGTTATCAAACGCTATGAGTACAAACTCAGTGGCATACTCAACGGAGTAGACTACACAGAGTGGTCTCCAAAAGATGATGTCCTCATAGCAGCACCCTTTGATGCCGACTCACTTGATGGCAAAAAACTCTCTAAGGCAGATCTACAACGCAGCTTTGGACTTGAGGTGCGCGAAGATGTGGCACTGGTAGGTTTTGTAGGCAGACTCGTAGAGCAAAAAGGGATCTCCCTGATTCGCTCTGCGTTTGAAGAGATGATGTCTCTAGAGATACAGTTTGTACTTTTAGGCACAGGAGAGGGGTCGCATGAGAAGTTTTTCAGACAAAAAGCTGCTCAATACCAAGGGCAATTTGGATGCCACATAGGCTATGACAACACCCTCGCCCATAAGATAGAAGCAGGAAGCGACATCTTTTTAATGCCCTCGCTATTTGAACCTTGCGGACTCAATCAGATCTACTCCCTGCGTTATGGAACCATACCTCTTGTTCGTGCTACTGGAGGTCTTGATGACACCATTGAGAACTACGATGCAGCACAAAAGAGCGGCACAGGATTTAAGTTTTATGAAGCATCGCAGAAGGCTCTGATTGGAACACTTCGCTGGGCGGTCGATACCTATACAAACGACAAAGAGGGTTTTGCAAAACTCATACAAAACGCCATGAGCAAGCGCTTCTCCTGGAAAGAGTCAGCACTTGAGTACCAAACGCTCTACGAACGCATCATCGAGGGACGCAAACCATGAGCTCTCTAGCGCTCACACCTGAAGAGGTTTACCTTTTCAAAGAGGGCTCATATGTGAAGATGTATGAAAAATTTGGTGCACACCCCATGCAAAAAAGTGGCATAGAGGGGATGCACTTTCGTGTTTGGGCACCAAACGCAGCGAGTGTGGCAGTCATAGGAGACTTTAACGACTACACTCCGACAAGAGATCCTCTTATGCTTAGAGAGGACGACTCAGGTATCTGGGAGGGTTTTATACCCAATGTTGATGCTCTCACCACTTACAAATACTCCATCGTATCCGCCAAAGATGGTACTTCCCAAGAGAAGAGTGATCCCTTCGCATTTTATAGTGAAGTAGCTCCAAAATCAGCTTCTCGCATCTGTGATCTTTTGGATTATACTTGGGGCGATGCCCAGTGGATACACAAAAGAAAAAAGCATAATGCGCCTGATGCGCCTGTGAGTATCTACGAGATGCATGTAGGTTCTTGGAGGCGACATGATGATGGAGCGTTTTACAGCTACACAGAGCTTGCCGACTCCCTTGTGCCCTACATCAAAGAGATGGGTTTTACACATGTGGAGTTTATGCCCCTCACTGAGTACCCCTATTTTGGCTCATGGGGGTATCAGGTGAGCGGATACTTTAGTGCCACATCGCGTTTTGGCTCGCCTTATGAGCTGATGCAACTCATAGACAGACTCCATCAAAACGGCATCGGGGTCATACTTGATTGGGTCCCTTCGCACTTTGCAGTCGATATGCATGCACTAGTAAACTTCGATGGCACGCCGCTCTATGAACATGCAGACAAGCAAAGAGGTTTTCATCCCGAATGGGGAAGTATGATCTTTGACTACGGTCGCGGGGAGGTGCGCTCCTTTTTGATAAGCTCTGCGCTTTTTTGGCTTGAACGCTACCATGTTGATGGCATACGGGTTGATGCGGTCGCCTCTATGCTCCATCTTGACTACGCTAGAAAAGAGACAGAGTGGACACCAAACATCTACGGAGGCAATGAAAACCTCGAAGCCGTGGCGTTTCTTAAAAAGCTCAACGAGAGCGTCTTTGACGCCTTTGATGACGTGATGATGATCGCCGAAGAGTCCACCGCTTGGCCTATGGTGACTAGAAGAAGCGAAGTGGGAGGTTTGGGGTTTACGTTTAAGTGGAACATGGGCTGGATGCACGACACGCTCAAGTATATGAGCCTTGACCCCATCTACCGCGCACACCATCACCATCAGCTCACTTTTAGTCTCTGGTATGCGTTTGACGAATCTTTTATGCTTCCGCTGAGTCACGATGAAGTGGTGCACATGAAGGGCTCACTCATGGGTAAGATGCCAGGAGACTTTGAGACTAAGTGCGCCAACCTTCGCCTACTCTACGCCTATATGTTCACCCATCCTGGCAAAAAACTTCTCTTTATGGGGAGTGAATTTGGTGTTTTTAAAGAGTGGGCTTATGAGGGAGCGCTTGAGTGGGAGCTACTGCAAAACCCTCTACACAAAGGGCTCCAAAGAGTTGTTAGTGATCTCAATCTCCTCTACAAAACCCATCCTGCACTCCACCTCTATGATGACAAACACAAAGGCTTTTTGTGGATAGATAACGCTGACTATGAGGGAAATACACTCAGTTTTATACGCAAGTGCGACAATCCTCTACAAAACCTCTACATCATCGCCAACTTCGCCAATGCTCCAAAAGAACACTTTGTACTCGGTGTAGAAGGAAGTGGTGTTTATGAGGAGATCTTTAACTCTGATGCAGAGATTTATGGAGGCAAAAACAGGTGCAACACTACAAAACTTCTGAGCAAAAAAGAGCCAAGACACAACTACGCCGACTCCATCACACTCACACTTGCCCCTTTAAGTCTCACCATTTTACGCCCTCTCTTAGCAAATGATGAAAATAAAGGCAATCAAATAAGCACAAAAAATCTAAAATTAAGCCATAATAGAGAACGTAGTTAAACAAGAGGAGCACAACGTGCTAGAGCAACAAACGCAGTTACACAAAACATTTTGGGAGATATTTTCCAAACTAGACAAGGCCAAAGTCAATGACTTCAAAAAGTACATGGATAAGTTTGCTATTAACTTCAACCTCTACAAAGATGGTAACTTCATAGAGCAGTCTCTGCCTTTTGACGTCATTCCTCGTATCATCGCAAAAAGCGAGTTCGAGACAATAGAAAGGGGGCTAAAACAGCGTGTGCATGCCCTCAACCTCTTCTTAGAAGATCTCTACACCGATGCCAAGATAGTAAAAGAGGGAGTTGTTCCCGAAGAGTTTGTCAAACAAGCCAGTGGCTATCTTGAAGCATTTAAAGGTTTCTCTCCATCCAAGCAGATACGAACACACATCAACGGCATAGACCTTGTCAAAAACTCGGCAAATGATGAGTGGATCATACTCGAAGACAACCTCAGAGTCCCAAGTGGTTCAAGCTACCCACTCTCTATTCGCGATACCTACAGAAAAATCTATCCAGAGTTTTTTGAGACCTTTAAGATAGAGCCCATAAAAGCCTATCCAAGCTACATAGAGAGCGCTATGAACTATGTAAACACAGGCGGCATAAATGTCGTCCTCACGCCAGGACGTTACAACTCAGCCTACTATGAACACAGCTACTTAGCACAAGAGGTGGGAGCACAACTCGTGCGTGCTCATGAACTGGTGGTAGAAGATAAAAAACTCTACTACAAAAACTACAACGGCAAGCTCATCCGCGTTGGTGCGGTTTACAGAAGACTTGATGATGACTTTTTAGATCCGAAGTTTTTTAACCCTGAGAGTCTCATAGGTGTTCCAGGACTCATCGAGGCATATCTCGCTGGTAATGTAGCACTCATGAACGCGGTAGGAAACGGAGTAGCCGATGACAAAGGGATTTACTACTTTGTTCCAAAGATGATAGAGTATTATTTAGGCGAAACGCCAATACTCAAAAACGCACCGACCTATCTGCCTTACTTTAAAGAGGATAAAGAGTACATCTTTAACAACATCGAAAAACTTGTCATCAAAGATGTGGCAGAGGCTGGAGGGTATGGCGTTTTGTTTGGTCATACCATGAGCAAGCTGCAGCTTGAAGATTTAAAAGCACTCATCGAAGCACATCCAAGACGCTTCATCGCGCAAGAGCTCATAGAGTTTTATGATGAGAAGTGCTACCTAAACGGTGAACTCCAAGACAGAAAAGCCGATTTTCGTGCCTATGTCGTGATGGGTGAAGATATAAAAGTGTGGCAGTGCGGGCTTACACGCTATGCACTAGAAGCAGGCAACTACCTTGTAAACTCCTCTCAAGGTGGCGGCTTTAAAGATACTTGGGTGATGGAGCTTTAACCATGGGACAACTACTAACAGCAAACTCGGCTACAAACCTCTACTGGATGGGGAGATATGTGGAGCGCATCAGCGGACTCCTTACCTACATCATTCCCGCTTACGACAAAAGTATAGACATCAACATAAACGCGGGCAAGGAGCTCTATGATAACTTCGCCATCTCACTTGAGTACGCCAACGCACACCAGTTTTTGCGCGAAGCGATGTTTGGAGATCACGCCTCAAACCTCTGCATGCTCGCGGGTTACGTCAGAGAAAACGCCATCATCTGTCGCAACTACATCAACACACAAGCATTTGGAGAGATCATTGAGCTGCACGCTATGCTTTGTAGCGCGGCAAAAAGTCACTCAGAGATAGACTACAAACTTCTTGACAATGCCCTCTCGCTCATTAGTGAGATCTGGGGTGAGATCTCCAAGATCTCAAAGAGCCATGCAAGTGACCACTTCTTAAAGCTCGGTCGTCTCATAGAGCGACTCGATTTTCACCTGCGTTTTTGGGATGATGATGAACATGCCTCAAACATCACCGAGCAGATTCACTCCACTCTGGCATTTTTAGAGCATCCAGAGCTTTTTGAGTCCAAACGCCACGAATACAACACTATAGATATCGTAGAGAGTATGCACGCACATGTCCAAGCACTCATCATCCATTAGTATCTCCACTACGGAGATATTTGCCTCAGAGCTTCCTGTAGGGGAGCGCCTCACCATCAAAAGAACTCGCTATATGCCTCATGAGCCAAATGAATCTCTTAAACGCATAAGCATTATAAGCGGTATTCACGGAGATGAGCTCGAAGGTCAGTATGTTATCTATCTCCTCTGTGCATGGCTTGCCAAAAACCCAAATACTCTGCGCGGCATCGTAGATCTCTATCCAAGTGTCAATGCACTTGGCATAGACTCCATCACAAGAGGTTTTCCAGTCTATGAGGTGGACCTCAACCGTGTTTTTCCAGGAGACGAGAGCGACTTTTTGCCAGGACAGCTTGTAAATGCCCTTGCAAAAGACGTAGAGGGGAGTGACATCGCCATCGACATCCACTCTTCAAATATCTTTTTGCGAGAGATTCCTCAGATAAGAATCAACAAAGAGTTCTCACCAGCCACACTTCCACTCGCTAAAAAACTCAACTGTGACTTCATCTGGATACACGATGCGGTAACGGTTTTAGAGGCGACCTTTTCACACACTATGAATAAACTTGGCACAAAAACGCTCGTGGTGGAGATGGGTGTAGGGATGCGTCTTACAAAAGAGTATGGCGAGCAGCTTCTCGATGGCATCTTAAATCTTCTCAAATCAGAGGGCATCATAGAGACCACACAGAGATTTGAACAACGTGAGCCATTTAGCTCCGAAGTGGGCGATGTTTACTACATAAACTCTCCAACAAGCGGGCTCTTCGTTGCATCACTCGACCACTGTGCCACCATAAAAAAAGGGGACAAAGTAGGCGAAATCGTAAGTCCATTAACAGGTGAGCTTTTAGAAGAGCTCTTTGCTCCAAGTGCGGGAATAATGTTTACACTCAGAGAGTACCCTGTCGTCTATGAGGGCTCGCTCATTGCAAGAATATTTGGGAGTCCAATGGCATGAAAAAGATAGAAATTTTTAAGCTCGACTCACTCAGTCGTGAACCACTCATCGTCAATGGCTATCTCTTTGAAGGAAGTGATGCCGATGCACCAAGTGTTGCCATCGTCGGTGCTCTTGAGGGTAAAACCATCCTTCCACTCTACAGCGCTTCAAGACTTGTAGAGTTTCTTCGTCATGAGATAGATGATGCTACAAAAATCAAGGGCGACATCCTCATCATTCCCTCCATAAACCACTACGCACTCAACCTTAGTGAGCGTTTTTGGCCTCTTGACAAAACTGATCTTAACATGATGTTTCCAGGGTATGGCGAGGGTGAGACTACACAGCGCATCGCACACAGACTCTTCGAGGTGCTCAAAAACTACACTTACGGCATCTCGCTTGAATCACGCGCAGACCTCTCAACTTGCATCCCTTACATCTCGCTGCTGCGTTCAGGGTATGAGAGCATTGAGAGTGCTAAAATGTGCGGTTTTCGCATCATACACCACAAGGAGATGAAACCGACCCAAAGTGTGTCGCTACAGTACAACTGGCAACTCTGGGGAACAAAAGCCTTCTCCATCATCACACCAAGCGATGAGACCATCAATCCCAACAATGCAAAGCGAGTCTTTGAAGGTTTGGTGCGATTTTTAAGTGCTACTAAAATTTTAGAGCATAAAGTGCTACTGGGATACGACTCAAACATTCTCACAGACGCAGATATAGAGATCATCAAAACGCCAAAGAGTGGCATCTTCGTCCCTACAAAAAAGGTAGGTTCATCGGTAAGTAAAGATGAGATGATAGGCAAGGTGATCCACTCCCTTGAAGGAGATGTCATTCACCGCATCTTCTCCCCATGCGAAGGAGTCATCACCTGCGTTTACAAAAACTCACTCATCTTTGAAAATGCGTTAGCGTTTAGAGTGGCTAAAACACTCTAAAGCTCTCTTTACCACTTCTCTTTTAAAAGTGCATCCATGTAAGCAAAGAGCTCTGCACTTGCTTTTTCCATCTCTTGGAAGTTATCTAGGATGGTTTGAGCATTTTGGGTGCAGTGTTCTGGGTGGTGCTCTTCTACGAAGCGAAGGTTTTTGTTTGCAAACTCATGCACTTTTTTGTGTGGCTCTTGCATGAGTGGGAAGTTTTTAGACTTAGCGAAGCGGCGTTTACCTTCACTCTCATACCATTTTCCTATACTACACTGGCTTGTGCTCATCACGTCCAAACGCGGCTCACAACGCATGAGACTATCATAAGCACCCGATTTGTAAAGAATGTGGTCTATTTTTGCAAGCACTATGAAGAGGCTGTTTTCCATATGTACGAGGAGTCTACAATGCCCAAAGAGCGCTCATTGAGCTCGACGAGTGTCTCTTCAAAGCTATTTATCTTTTGGCTTGAGAGATTCACGACGCTGTTCATTTTCTCGGCACTCTCTTCCATATTGCTCATGTCTTGTTTAAGCGAGTGTATGGAGATAGAGATTTCACTTGTAGCTTTGTGTGTTCTCTCTGCGAGTTTTCGCACCTCATCAGCGACCACGGCAAAACCTCGTCCATGTTCACCAGCGCGTGCGGCTTCTATGGCAGCATTGAGTGCTAGTAGATTTGTCTGATCAGCGATGTCGGTGATGAGCTCTATGATCTGATTGATATCATTTGTTCTCTGTGCCATATTACTAATAGCATCGTTATTTTCCGCCACACTCACAGTCAAACCACTCAAGTCTTCTATGATCTCTTCTATGCTTCTGCGTGAGTCATTTGAGAGTCCTGCGGCATCTTTTGTAGTCTGAGTCACATTTTTGAGATTTTCTATATTGTTGGCTAGATCATCTTTGATGAGATGCAGACTCTCGTTGACACCTATGGAGAGCACACTTAGACTAGAGTTGAACTGATCTCTCTGCTTTTTGGCATCCTGCTCTTGCATCACAAAAATACTCTTCTCAATAAGCTCTATGGCATCCACAAACTCTCCATGCAGACCATTTGCGTTTATGGCTCTTGAAAAATCCCCTTTGGAAGCGCTACTTATAGAGCTATTGATCTCATCGATAAACTGCTTGAGCTGCTCTAAGAGTTTTTGCAGTGCTATACCCATCACTCCAAGCTCAGTGTTTGGCACAATCTCCATGCTGTTTTCTTGAAAGATTCCCTCAGCACTTCTTTGGATTACCTCTGTAAAACGTTTTAACGCCGTGGTGATAGATCTCTGAATAAGCGAAGCAAAGATGAAAATAAGTACAGCGACACCCAGACCACAGATAAGTACAGAAAACTTAAAAAACAAAATCTGATTATGAATACTCTCTATGGAGTTTTTATAACTCTTGTTTTTAGTCTCTATAACCTTCTCAAACTCCTCTCTTGAAGCCTGTGCATAAGGAGTCAGACGCTCTTTGTACTCACCATAGATGACAAAGGTGTTTTGTGCGATTGTAGCAGCATCAAGTCTGCGCATCATTGCATAGGATTGCTCCAAAAAGAGTGTTGTACTCTTTTTTGCTTTTTGCACAAGTATGTCTGCTTCGCCTTGTGAGATCGACTCAAGCTCTTTGAAATTTTTCTCTATTTTTTCAATACTTTTTCCAAGAAGCTGCATATTTTTTTCATAATTATTTGCGAGCATGATATCACGACTCAAACGACTTACAAAATTGAGCTCTTTTTCTATTTGAAGTGTTAAAAATGATGCTTTTGTCGCCTCATTTTGAAGTTTGTTGTAGTTTGCCTCTATAAGGCTAAACGCATAAAACACAAAAACCGAAGCGAGTGTCACCGCCACAGTAATGCTCAAAATCATCCCTCGCATCTTCTGTCTGATGCTTAGAGTCTCGATGTACTTCATCTTTTTTTCCCTTTTTTTGGAGTGGCAAAAAAAAGTGTAGCACTAAAATGTTGCAGTTGTGTCTCAAAAAATATAAAAAGTTCTTATAACTGCGTTTGTACCTGTAGCTGCGTTTGTACCTCTGTAGAAGAGGAGTTCTCTTGCGTTTGGAGTGGTTTAGGATCTTCGCGTCTCACATCAACCATGACGCTTAGTCTACTCGCACCACTGCTACGAAGCACACCTTTGAGTGGTGAGATGTCGTAGTAGTCTCTTCCACTCCCAAGCGTGATGTGTTGATGGTGCGGTACCATGTTGTTTGTGGGGTCAAACTCTGCCCATCCCGCACCTGGAATGTAGAGTGCAAACCAAGCATGCGAAGCATCCACTCCAAAGAGCTTCTCTTCTCCCTTAGGCGGCAGTGTCTCAATATACCCGCTCACATATTTTGCACACAAACCGATGCTTCTCAAAGCGGCAATGCAAAACTGTGCAAAGTCCTGACACACTCCTTTTTTAGCACGAAAAATATCCTCCACAGGGGTAGTGATATCACTAAAGCCTGAGACAAAAGTAAACTCACTAAAGACTCTTTGCATCAACTCAAACGCAGCTTCATAGAGATCGCGTTTAGGATGAAAGGACTCAAGGGCATAGCTCTTAATCTCCTCTGAAGCAGTGCGTATATACTCCGACTCAAAAAGAAACTGTTTTGCAGCGATATCTTCTGCATGAAACTCCCAAAGACGCTCTCTGGCTGCACCAAAAGTGATGCTTTTTGCCTTTAGAGTGGCTATGCACTCCTCTCTTTTGAGTGCAGATATCTCCACTCTAGATACCGCCATAAGCGAGAGCTCTTTGTGCGGCTCTCGAATAAGAATGTGTCTGTTGTGATTTGCATAACTATCTAAGAAATCACTCGACTCAAATGGTGTTGGCTCAATTTGAAGATCAAACTCCAAGAGTCGCTGTGTTTGTGTATTTATGGGCTGCAGTCTTGCAAGATTGTGACTAAAACTCACCATATCTTGATAAGAGAATGCTGTTTTATGGTAGATTTTATAGATCATCGTTTACTCATCATAGTGGGAAAAATATCTGTTTGAAAATGCATCAGAGCACTCTAAAAAGCACTTTGAGAGATCCTCTAAAAGTCCATCAAGAAGAAGATAGATTCCATCCTCCTCTTTAGTTTGCAGCAGTGACTCTATCTTGACACCTTGAAGCATCTCTCGTGCCTCAACCATCACTTGCTCGTAAGCTGTAAGCTGCTCTGTAGCCTTAGGAAGCTCCTTGAACTCTCGCAAAAGCTCATTCACTATGAAAAATATAGACTTTGAAAACTGCTCATGCAGCAGCAAAAACGCCAGCACATTTTCAAGTGTGAGTGAGCTTTTGTAGTAGGATCTATACGCATTAAAACTCTCTTGCGTTTTTAAAAGGCTCTCTAAGAGATCGTATGTTGCATACTTGTCACTCTTGACACAAAGCACAGAACGCATCATGGAGAGCAACAGCAGTGCATACTCTATCTTGTAGCCTATTGAGTAGAGTGTGAGTCCCTGCTCCTTAAAAATACTTTCGCGCACAAGCTCCTTGTAGGCCATGATGTAGATGAGAAACTGCTCCACATCCCTCGCAATACTCAGTGTTGAATCTTTTTTTTGGAGTAAAAATGTCTGCCAGCTCGCCTCAAGACGCTCAAAAAGCCGCGAAGACTCTAGAGTGAGAATATCTTTGAGATTGGTATGGGTATTTTTTAGCATAGAGATACTAAAGGAGAGTGACCCAACACGCGAGCTATCTTTGATGACAGAGCGAATCTCGCTCATAGGAAAACGCTCCATCGCCTCCTTGTTTATCTCACTCAAAAATCCAGGATAGGTCATCGTCATATGTGTCAATGCTTTTTGCAAAATCTCCTGAGACTCTTTGGAGGTCTCAAGCTCGTAGCGGTAGAAGTTTGTGATACGTTTAATGAGATGGGAGATGAGTCTAGCGGTAGTGAGAGAGCGTGCGAGGTAACGTCCAAACCAGAAGAGATTTTCCGCTTTTTGAGTAGGAATATTTTGTATAGATGTCTCAACATAGCCTGAAAACTTCAAGTCGTAGTTATAACTCTGCTCTTTTTTGGAGCTGAGTACCCACAAATCTTTACTTGTTCCGCCCTGCGCACTTGAGATGAGAAGCTTCTCTTTACTTGCAGAGACACGAACTAGTCCACCTTGCATGACACTGTAATCCTCTGCATCTTTAACACAAAATGTCCGAATAACAGCATCACGAGGCTCTAAAACGCCATCTTTGTAGTAGGGTGTTGTTGAGAAGTGCATCTGCTCTTGGGCGACATATTTATAGGGTGCGGCTTTGAGGGCTACTATGAGCTCTTCGCACTCTGACTCACTCAGTTTTGAGCCAAAATAGATCTCGACACTTTGGGTTCTGTCTATCTTTTTTATGATGAGCGTTTTGATGTTTTCAACTACAAAAGAGAGCTCCGTAGGCTGTCCACACCACCAAGTCGCGATCTGAGGCAAAAGGAGTTTCTCGCCTAAAAAAAACTCGCATAACTGCTCCATAAATGGGTTGAGACCCGCGTTTTCTAATATGGCACTTCCTACGGGATTGAGCATATGAAGATTTCCGCTACGTAGTGCACTCACACCACCTGCTACACCGAGTGCTGAAGTGCTTTTGAGCTCAAGAGGATCAAAATAGTCATCATCTATACGGCGAATAAGTGTGTTAATCTCTTTGAGTCCGCTTAAACTTTTGAGCCATAAAGAGCCGTTTTTTGTAAGCAGATCATCACCTTGCACAAGTCGAACCTCCAAGTGCGCACTCAGATACGCGTGCTCAAAATATGTCTGATTGTGAACCCCAGGCGTTAAAATCGCCGCTTTTGAGAGATCGCCTCCACTGAGCTTTTTGAGATGTTTTTTGTAGCTCTCTATAAACGGATAGAGTTTTTTTATCTCTATCTCTGGGTAGATCTCTTTGGAGATGGCGTTCATGGTGAGTCGATTTTCTATGGCATAGCCTAGACCCGAGGGGGCTTGCGTTTTATCACTTATGACCCAAAATCTTCCATCTGGAGCACGAGCGATGTCGGTGGCATAAAAGTGAAGATCAAAGCTCTCTAAAGTACCAAGATCGTGGACTTGATGCAGATAGCCTTTGTGCCCAAAGATAACTTCGGCAGGCAAAATGTTAGCTTTGATGGCACTCTGCGTGGAGTAGATGTCTTTTAGGAGCATGGAGAGCAGTTTTGCTCTTTGCTGTAGCCCTTTTTGGAGTTCAAGAAACTCCTCCTCTTGAAGCACAAAAGGGATGGTGTCCATACTCCAGTAGCGTTTGGTGCTCTTTTTACTCCCTTCATAGGTGTTGAAGGTAACGCCGTTGGACTCCATGTGCCACTCGATGTCCTCTTGTTTGAGTTTCAAAAGCGACTCGCCAGACTCCTCTATGCTCTTAATAATTGGAAGCCAGTGTGGTTTTATATCTCCCTGCGCATCATATATCTCATCAAAGGATGTAAGAGTTCTATAATGCTCAAAGATATTCATCTACTGTTTAGCCCACTTTCTTCTTAAATCTAAGGTGTTTGGATACTCCAAACTTCGTGCAACTTCTTGGAAGTAGAAGCGTTTACTCTCTTTGCTTTTGGCTTTAGTGATCACCGCACGAGAAGCGCCGCCTACATCTACTAAGCTCTGCTGCACAACTGAGGAGGAAATATACTCAACTTCTCCTTGGGAATGGTTGAAATCCCAAAAACGGTTACTTCTTCGAGACTCCGCTTCAAAGCTATTGACTGGGAAAGTATCGTATGTTCTACCCCCTGGATGCGAGACATGATATGTAAGTCCCCCTATGGAGTGCTGGTTCCACTTATCTACCACATCAAACACCAGCGGCGTGTCTACGCCTATGGTAGGGTGTAGTGCCGACCAAGGCTGCCAAGCCTTGTACTTCACACCCGCGACAAACTCCCCCTCTACTCCCGTGGCGTTTAGAGGCACGACGACACCGTTGCAGGTGAGCACGTAGCGTTCTGGGGTGAAGTTGTTTACTTTTACCTGTACACGCTCAAGTGAAGAGTCGACATATCTTGCCGTACCTTGCGAACCGCTCTCCTCTCCCAAAACGTGCCACGGCTCGATAGCAGCAGAGATCTCGATGTGAAAGTTCTCCACGTTTGCCATGCCATAAAGAGGGAAACGAAACTCAAAAAACGGCGCGAACCAATCAAGCTCAAACGCATACCCTTCGTTGTTCAAAAACTCCACGACATCTTTTATGTCCTCTTGCACATAGTGTTTGAGCAAAAACTTGTCATGAAGCTGCGTTCCCCAACGCACAAGTTTATGTTTGTAGGGTTTTTTCCAAAAACAGCTCACCAAAGTACGCACCAAGAGCATCTGAAGCAGCGCCATCTCTTTGTGTGGCGGCATATCAAACGCGCGCAGCTCCAAGATGCCAAGGCGTCCCGTGCTGGAGTCTGGCGAGTAGAGTTTGTCTATACAAAACTCGCTTCTATGAGTGTTGCCCGTGATGTCAGTGAGCATATGACGAAAGAGTCTATCGGTGAGCCAAAATGGCACTTCGCCACTCTCTGGAATCTGCGAAAATGCGATTTCAAGCTCATAAAGATTTTCAAGCCTCCCCTCATCCACACGAGGCGCTTGTGAAGTCGGCCCGATAAACGCTCCTGAAAAAAGGTAAGAGAGTCCTGGGTGATGCTGCCAAAAGGTGATAAGACTTCGCAGTAGCTCAGGTCGGCGAAGCAGCGCAGAGTCTTCTGGTTTCATAGCACCAATGGTGACGTGATTTCCCCCGCCTGTACCCGTATGTTTGCCATCGAGCATGAACTTCTGCGTCCCCAAACGCGAGACTCTTGCATCCTCGTAGAGAGTGGAGAGGTTATGCGTAAGCTCGCCCCAAGAGGAGGCTGGTTGGATGTTTACCTCGATGACTCCTGGGTCTGGCGTCACTTTTATGCGGTCTAGTCGTAGATCATGCGGTGGCTCGTACCCCTCAAGCACCACTTTTATGTTAAGTTTTTTCGCCACCTCTTCGAT
>CAZJRG010000021.1:0-4179 GCA_964548435.1 uncultured Sulfurimonas sp.
ACTGCTCTTTAAAACCGAGTCGCGTTTTGTCTTGTTTGAGCTTTTTATAGAGCTTAAATTTTGCATGTGCAAGTGACTCTGCATCAAGAGAAAACTCCTGTTGCATCACCTCATCGCTTACTTTAGCACTCTCCATAGCAAAGAGCTTGAGCTCTTTTTTTGTAAGTTTGGCCTTGAGTGCTGCATAGAGCTCTTTATCATCCTCAATAAGATCAAGCGGATCTAAAAAGCTAAACTCGGCAATCTTCTCTCTAAAGCTATTTTCATCATTATATTGTCTCCAAACTGTTCTCTCTAGCATAGTGTATCCCTTTTTATAAATGTTCTAAAATAAGGCGAAGATCTTTCTCTTGTATGATGATGTTTGCCTCTTTTTGGAGTATCTCCCTAGCGCAAAACGCCACTCTTGTTCCTGCATGTGCAAACATACTCAAGTCATTTGCACCATCACCACACACCAGTGTCTCATCTGGCGTTACACCTAAAATATTTTGCAAACGCTGGAGCATATCGCCCTTTGAAGAGGAGAACATCATATCTCCACCCACAAGCCCAGTGAGTCTGCCATCTTTTGCATGCAAGATGTTTGAAAAGTCCGCATCATAGCCAAGAATATCTTTTGCATACCCTGTGGCACTTCTAAAGCCACCTGAAAAACAGACCACCTTCAGACCCCTGCGTTTGAGCTCCGCGATGGTCTCTTGCGCGCCATTCATATATGGAAGATTGTGGCTTATCTTCTCCACGACACTCCACTCAAGTCCTTCAAGTAGTTTGACTCTTCGCTGCAGTGACTCAAAAAAGTCAAGTCTACCACTCATAGCCTCTTCAGTGATGGCACTCACCTCTGCTCCGATCCCCAACTCTTGTGCAAAAAAGTCGATAGTTTCGCCATCCATTAGGGTGGAATCAAAGTCAAAAACAGCAAGTTTTAGCATAAATTTTCTCTCTTTAGTTATAATTGCGAAATTATATCCAAATAGGACTTTTTTTGTTTGAAACACTCTTAGATAAACTACAAAACGGTCGCTATATCACTCTAGAGACCACGCCTGGACACTCAGCGCAGTTCGCCCCTACAGTAGAAAAAATCGCACAACTTGGACTTGATAAACTCGTTGATGGTTTCTCAACCACAGACAATCCTCTTGCAAAACTAAAATACAATGCTCTCTTCGCCGCAAAAATGCTTCAAGAGAGATTTGGTAAGCCTGCGTTAGCCACTATGAGCATGCGAGACAGAAACAAAATAGCACTCCAATCAGACCTCTTAGGAGCAAATGAGATAGATGTAAGGGCTATTTTGGCTCTCACAGGAGATCCTGCAAATATCTCGGACCAACCCCATGCCAAAGGTGTATTTGAGGGGGATAGCTCTTTACTTCTTGACATCATCTCTGCGTTTAACTCAGGTATGAACTATGCGGGAAAACCTTTTGCTACTACTCCAAAAGAGATTTTTCCCTTTGCAGTGGTCAACTCCTATGCTAAAAATCCAAAAACACTTCAGAAGAAGATGCAAAAAAAGATCAAACATGGAGCACGCGGGATCATAACACAGCCCGTTTATGATGTTGAAAATGCAAACATGCTCCTTGAGCTCATCGAAGCTGCAAACGCAGACTGCTGTCCTGAGCACAAGCGCTCAGAGCTCATTCTTGGCATTTTTCCCATCACAAAACTCCGTACAGCTCAGTTTTTGTCTGCCCATGTTCCAGGTATAAATGTCCCTGACAACTGGATAGAAGCACTACGTATAGCGAGTGCAAACGGCGGTGCCGAAGAGGAGTATAAAGTCGGATTTGAGCTGAGTAAAACACTCTTCAATGATCTCTTAAAACTCCATCCAAAAATTCATCTCATGAGTGCAAATCAGTTTGAACTCGCCCGTGACATACTCATATAATCTCAAGGAAAATATAAAATGATAGACCTAAAACTACTTCAAAAAGATTTTGAAACAACCAAAATAAAACTGATGCGAAAAGGTGTCAGTGCTGATCTTTTAGAGGAGCTCAAAGAGAAAAACGAGACACTCAAGCATGCAAAAGTTGTATTTGAAGAGCTTCAAGCCAACAGAAACGCCATGAGTAAAGAGTTTGGTATCTATAAACGCGAAGGCAGAGATGTCGAAGAGCTCAAAGAGCGCATTGAGGCAAACAACCTTAAAGTAGATGCAGCCCTTGAAGTCCAAAGAGAAGCAACAGAAGCTCTCGAGGCTCTTGCTATGAAGATACCAAATATTCCCGATGATTCAGTCCCTGATGGAGCTGATGAAAATGAGAATATCGAACTCAAACGCATACTCACTCCAAAGAGTTTCTCATTTACTCCAAAAGAGCACTGGGAACTTGCTGAACAAAACGGCTGGATAGATTTCGAGCGCGGTGTGAAACTTGCCACATCGCGTTTTAGTGTAAGCTTTGGAATGGGTGCAAGACTTGAGCGCGCACTCATCAACTTTATGCTTGATTTTAACCGTAGTCGTGGCTTTGAAGAGGTGAGTGTTCCAGCTCTTGTCAATCGGGCTGCGCTAGAAGGAACAGGTCAACTGCCAAAGTTTGAAGAGGATCTCTACAAAATTGACTCGCAAGAGCTTTTTCTCATTCCAACCGCTGAAGTTCCTGTGACCAATCTCTACCAAGATGAGATTTTACCGGCTCAATCACTCCCTTTAAAGATGACAGCATATACATCTTGTTTCAGAAAAGAGGCGGGTGCGGCAGGTCGAGATACTCGCGGTATGATACGTCAACACCAGTTTCATAAAGTCGAACTCGTAGCCATAACACACCCTGAGCAGAGTGAAGCGGTCTTTGATGAGATGGTCTCGTGCGCCTCTGATATTCTCACTGCGTTAGAACTCCCGCACAGACTTGTGCAGCTCTGTAGTGGAGATCTGGGCTTTGGTGCGGCTTATACCACCGACATAGAGGTGTGGCTACCAGGACAAAACTGCTACCGTGAGATCTCTTCGGTGAGTAACACACGCGAGTTTCAAGCCAGACGTGCCAAAATCCGCTTCAAAGATGGCAAAGAGAACAAAATGGTACACACCCTAAATGGAAGCTCACTAGCAGTGGGTCGCACACTTGTAGCCATTATGGAGAACAACCAGCAAGCAGATGGAAGCATCACTATTCCTGAGGTGCTCAAACCCTATCTTGGGCTATAAATAAGCCCTGTGTAACTCCTGCGTTTACCTAAACGCAGCCGCATCCACTCCCACAACTCTCATTTTCACTCGCCGTTGCCTCGAGTGTCCAGTCATCGGTTGAGCCACACCCCACATCACATGTGACACCCGTAGAGCAGCCTGAGACAAAAGTGGCGTTTCTATCTACTCGAATGACAAAGTTATTTCCCTTGGCAATTTGTGAGTAAAACAGGTGGCGTTTACAAAACTCTTCATTCATCAGCTCTGCGAGAACCTTTGAGTATTCGTATGCCTCCTTTTGGGTTGCAAACTCCTTCTCTCTAGAGTATTCGCTCTTTAAAAAACAGCTACACTCCTCTTGCATTATGACTCTATACATCTACTGCTCCAGATACTTTTTTGGGTGTGACTATACTGCGTTTTGCTTTAGCAAAGTTTAGCTTTTCATAGAGAGTTTTAATCCTCACCAAGCTATAATCTCTTATATTTTTTAAAATTTGGAGAGGCATGAACGAAAACCTCATTTTGCAACAGAGCATACACAAACTCTTTGACAAAGGGAGTTCAGTTCTTTTTCGATGGAAAAACGATGCCCAGTGGAGCATAGAGTATGTCTCCAAAAATGTTGAGACCCTTCTAGGCTACTCACAAGAGGAGTTTTTAGAAGGAAAAATTAGCTATGTGCAGACTATCCATCCTCAATTTTTAAAAGATGTTGAGATGGAGGTAAACGCAGCCTCTAGAAGTGGTGAAGAGTTTTTTGAACACAAACCATACAAGATCATCACAAAAGATGGCAAAGAGAAGTGGATACTCGATCAAACTCTCATCGAACGAGATGAAAACGCAGAGATTCTCAGTTACATCGGCTACATCAGCGACATCACCAAAACAGTAGAGCTCAAAGAGCAAAACGAGCTACTCGCACAGAGAGTCGCGTTAGCGGTTGAGAGTACACACGATGGGATCTGGGATTGGGATTTTGTAAGCAACGAGGTCTTTTTCTCTCACCACTGGAAGGC
>CAZJRG010000021.1:4279-17855 GCA_964548435.1 uncultured Sulfurimonas sp.
CAGCTTCAAGAGGCGCAAAAGATCGCCAAAATAGGGATTTGGGAGCTTTATCATCTGAGCGGAAAGCTTGTCTGGTCGGATGTTGTTTATGATATTTTTGAAGTCGACAAAGAGGATTTTTCCGCGTCTTATGAAGCATTTTTGAATTTCGTGCATCCTGAAGACAGAGAAGAGCTTCAGAGCGCCTACCTTAACTCCCTCAAGACACAAAAACCCTATGAGCTCACCCATAGACTTCAGATGAAAGATGGTCGCGTAAAGTATGTGCTTGAGCAGTGCAGTACCGACTTTGATGTCGATGGCTCTCCCATACTTTCGCGCGGGACAGTTCAAGACATCACTGAATTCACCATGCTTGATGCCGCCATACGAAGCGAACGCAGACGCTTTAAAGCCTTCATGGACAATGCCTCTGATGGCATCTTTATTATCAACAAACACCAGCGAGTAGTAGACTACTCTCGCGTTGCTAAAGAGATGTTGGGTTATAGCGATTTTGAGATGCTCATGCTTCACATTAGTGATTTTGATGTCATGTTTACCTCAGAGAAACTCGATGATTTAATCGCAAAACTCTCCAAAGAGATCACCACCTTTGAAACCCTCCATAAACGCAAAGACGGCACTATCTATCCCGTCTCCATGACCGCCGTTCTTATGCAGATCGATGGAGAGGAGTTCATATACAGTTCAGTTCGTGACATTACACAGATGAGAGCGCTTCAAGAGAGTATCTTGTACGAAAAAAACTTCATAGAGACCCTCATCGAGAGCGCAAACGCCATCATCGCCGTCATAGACGACGAGGGTCGCATGATAAAACTCAACAAGTACGCTTTAGCATTTAGCGGCTATATGCAAAAGGAGCTAAGCGAAGAGCCGTACCAATGGAAAGTTCTTTTGCCCCCAGAGATAAGGGAAAAAGTCACTAGCATCGTCGAAAAAGCCAAAAAGGGAGTCATAACGCGCAGCTATCAAAACGCATGGATCTCCAAAAGCGGCGAAGAGCGAATGTTTGAGTGGTCCAACACTCTTGTCAAAAAAAGTGATGGAAGCATGGACTATATCGCAACCATCGGCATAGACATCACCGCTCAAGAGGAGCAAAAGGCATTTTTAAAACTGCTCATGGCTTCTCAGTCACATATGGCGCTCTTAGCCGATGGAAACCAACTCAAATACGCCAACAGAGCGGTTTTAGAGTTTTTTGACATGCACTCCATCGAAGAGATGCAGCTGCGTTTTCATTGTATTAGTGATGCTTTTATTAGAACAGATTTCTCCTATTTTCCAAAAAAATCAACCAAGGGAGCCGCATGGATAGAGGAGATACGCTCTTTAGAGCCGCAAAAGCAGATCGTCACCATGTACTCCACTCGAGAATCCAAAGAGAAGACCTTTAAGATCAATATCGAATATTATGGAGAGAGCAAAAATTTTCTGCTCAGCTTTACCGACATAAGTGCGACCATAAGCAAACAACGCGAGCTTGAATACAAAAGCCATCACGATGCGCTCACGCAGGCCTTTAACCGTACCCACTTTGAAGAGAATGTTTACGGCATACTCAATACTCACCTAAAGCTCAAACGCCAAAGTGCCATCGCCATCATTGACATAGACCACTTCAAATCAGTCAATGACACTTATGGACACGACGTAGGCGACATGGTGTTGAAGTCTTTAGTCTCACTCGTCCAAAGCTCGCTACGAGAGAGCGATCTGCTGGTGCGTTGGGGCGGCGAAGAGTTTTTGCTTCTACTCCCCGTAAAAAACGAACAAAACCTTCAATCGATTTTAGAAAACCTTCAAGCCAAGATAAACGCCACCGCGTTTGAGGTGGTCAATCATATCACCGTAAGCATAGGAGCGACGCTCCTTGGCAAGGATGAAACGATCAATGAAAGCATCAAACGCGCCGACATCGCTCTGTATGAGTCAAAAAGCAGTGGTAGAAACCGCACGACTCTTTTATGATGGCACTTTTATTGCTACTAAAAAAATCTAGAAAAACGCGAGAGAAGGGACGTTATGGCTGAAGAGCTTGAAGATATTATCATCATAGAAGACAGCGACGCGGCACTTGCGCAACAGGGCGAGGAGGAGAGTCAAGAAGAGCCTCCCTCAAACTCCAAAAAGAAAAAACTCATTATCATTGGAGTCGCCGCGTTTGGTGGATTACTCATCGCTGGAGCCGCGCTCTTTTTTCTGCTTGGCTCCAAAGAGGAGCCAAAAGAGCTCTCTTTGAGCAAAGAGGTTGACGAGAAACTCGATGCGCAGATCGTAGAGAAGATAGAGCCTAGCAAGCTAGAAAACATGATCGCAAAAGCAAACTACCTCTACACGTCTGGCTCAAAAGCCGATGCGCTTGCACTCTATGAAAAAATCGCACACTATAGTGAGGCGATTTCAGAGTACAACTTAGGTGTCGCACAGCTTAAAGAGAAACAGTATAAACTGGCTCTTGAGACCTTTGCAAAAGCCATTGAAAATGACGAAAAAAGATGTGTAAGTGCAATAAACGCAGCAGTCTGTGCATTGCATTTAGATGATGAGAAGAGTTTTCGCTACTACATAGACCTCGCATACGCATATCTCCCAAATGAGATAAATTCACCACTCTACTCCTACTATCACACACTCATCAACTACTATAACCAAAACTATCTCGCAGCACTCAACTCGCTCAAAAATGCCAGTTCACAAGAGTATCCAGATGTCCAAAAAAACCTCTCCGCGAGAATAAACGCACTCTATGAAAACAACTATGATGCCATCGAAGCACTTGAGAAAGATTTTGAAGAGAGTGATGATTTAAGCATTGGTCTGCTCTATGCACGGGTGGGTGATTACACTTTAGCAGCTTCGCATTTTAGTGAGAGCATTCTCAAAAACATAGAACCAGCTAAGGCACAGATGGCATTAGGGCTTGTCAAACTCAAAGCTGGCGATGTAAAGAGCGCGGCAAAAGAGATTAAGAATGTTACAGATATGTTCCCAGAGACCGTATACAAAGAGTATCCAATCCGTGTTACTCTCAAAGAGTCCCTCTTTGATCCACAAAAAGCGCATGAAGTCTACAAAGAAGAGATACTTTTCTCCAAAGATACTTCCTATCAGAAGATCTTTTACTTCTCCCCTTACAAGATCTACAATGCAGACCAGACCATCAGCTACATACGCAAGGGAACTGCCAACATCTACATAGACAATGTACAATCTGCGCAAAAGTATCTCAAAAAAAGTCTTGCCTCCTCCAATGTCAATTTAGGCATTACGCATGCTATTCAAAAAGCGCTCGATTTAAAAATACGAGAAGCAAACGAAGATCTACAAAAGCTAGTGGAAATACAACCTAAACACTCTATTTTGCAGTACAATCTTGGGCTCACATATGCACAACTTGGTGACATGGCAAAAGCACATGAACACTTTTTACGCTCTTACTACCTTGATGCAAAAAACTATCTCTCAGGTATCTATGCCGTAATGACCGCACAGCTCATCGATAAAGATGTCCAAAAACTCCACTCAATTCTCAAAGAGACCATAACAGCTGAAGAGTTTAATGAGGAGAGTGATTTTCATAACACTCTTTTACACATCATCGACAATAACTACATTTCAGCTATTGACTGGCTAGACAACTCTTATCAGGAGCGACCTCTGTACCTTACAATGAGTGTTCTTATTGCACTCAAAACCAACAAGAAAAAAGCAGCTCAAAAAGCAGCTATAGCGCTCACACATCTCTTGCCAAATGATATTTTGCCGCATATTTTTTATATTGATACACACTACAATGATCTTGGTGCACAAGAGTATGCCGCACAAGTTTTGCACTATTTCAACAAACAGCATTTTAACTATAGTGACCTCTACTACGGACCCTATATCACACGCTATCTCTACACGCAACTCAGCTTGCTTACGGGCAAACTCTACTTTCTACGCCAACAACTTAAAAGTATGCTCGACAGTTCAGATACCAATACTATTGAGATAGAGAGCGCCCTGGCAATGGCTTCTCTTTTTGATAGGGAGTTTGAGGAGTCGTACTCGCTCTACAGTCATCTCATAGATGAGCTAAAAATTCGTGATGCACAGACTCTTTTTCTAGGTGCAGTTGCCGCTACAGCAGCGTCCCATCACGAAAACGCCATAGCGCTTTTGGAACTCTCTAAAATGAAAAATAAAAATTTCTATGAGAGCCGTCTTGCGTTAGCACTGCTCTATCTTGAGATCCAAAACAACGATGGAGCAACAATTCAACTCCAAAACATAAATAAAGATAGTTTTAGATCGCGTTATTTTGACTTCTCTATCGACACGGACAAGCTACTCTTCGAGAAGCTCAACCCTAAGAAGCAAAACCAAGAAGAGAGAGTGAAGCCTCAAGCTGCTGATGAACCGCTAGATCAAGACGAACATTTGAAGGAAAATAGATAGAGGTTACTCCACACTGCATTGCACCATAACGCATACCTTGATAGATCTTCTCATCTTTTTTAATATCTAAAGTAAGTGGGGCAAAACTTTGTGTAAGTCGATGCACCACTTTCACTTTGACAAACTCACCTTCAAAAACAAGCTCAGAGAACTCTGAAAGTGCCTCAAAACTTGGTGAATTTGGGGAGAGCCTTGCACCTTTTATCGATTTAATATTGAGGTGTTTGGCATCTATAGGGGAACGTAAAATTGCAAGATCTTTATAACTGCTCAAGATATCTACTCTGTAAGCGTATTCGTTCTCTGTATCTAACTCACTGATTGAAATAACCTCACCATCAACAGGAGAGACAATAGCATGAGGTTCAAAATGGAGTGACTCTCTCTCAGGGTTTCTAAAAAGATATGCAAAAAGAAGCATCATAGCAAATGCAAGCAGAGCCATAAAGCCCCATCCAACGAGACCAAATAGCAAAAAAGCAATAAATGCTGCACCTACATAACTCCAACCGCTCTGCGCTATTATAAAAAGATTATTTTTCATTGTGTGTCATACTCGCATCATCTTTGAGTTCATCTTCTAATCTCTCTGGCACAACTACTACTTTTGATGGCATGTTGTTTCTCTCTTCAAACGCAATGATAAGATCTCTTACCTCTTCACCTGTAATATTCTCTTTTTTGTAGAGTAGAGCGACCATATCTTCTATAGCTTCTCTATACTCCTCTAACCGAGAGACAACAGCTTCGTAGCGCTCTTGAAGTGAACTTTTTATAAACTCATCCATATCCTGTGCCATCTTGTCACTATATTCACGCGAAGAGTGCTGTCCGCCACCCAAAAATGAGTGACGTGATTTCTCAAGTACCATAAGCCCTGCGATATCACTCATACCATAGGTCTGAACCATAGACTTGATAATATCAGTAGCACGCTCTAGATCATTGCCTGCTCCAGTAGAGATTTCACCTATGAAGACTTGCTCCGCAGCTCGTCCACCTAGAAGTACATCAACCTCAGCCCAGAGCTCATGACGCTGCATCATAAACTTATCCTCTTCAGGCTTGTTAAGCGTATACCCAAGTGCTGCAAGACCACGCGGTACAATGGAGACCTTAGATACCTTTTTGGCACCCACTGTAGTCTCTGCCAAAAGTGCATGTCCACTCTCGTGATATGCAACTATTTTTTTCTCTTTTGGATTTATACGGCGTGATTTTTTAGCTAGTCCTGCGATAGCACGCTCTACCGACTCAAAGAGATCTTTTTGTCGTACCGTTTTTTGACTTTTGCGTCCTGCTAGGAGTGCTGCTTCATTGACGACATTGGCTAAATCGGCTCCAGCCAAACCAGCTGTAAGGCGCGCTACCTCTTCTATCTCAACATCTGCATCCATTTTGACATTTTTCATATGTACTTTTAAAATCTTGACACGCCCTTCAAAGTCTGGCTTATCAACAAGCACCTGTCTGTCAAAACGCCCTGGTCTCATAAGTGCAGCATCTAAGATCTCAGGTCTATTTGTCGCTGCTAAGACAATAACAGGAGTATCTGTTCCAAAACCATCCATCTCTGCAAGCAGTTGATTGAGCGTCTGTTCACGCTCATCATTTCCGCCCATAACGCCACCCGCTGCACGACTCTTTCCAATAGCATCAATCTCATCAATAAATATAATACTCGGTGCATCTTTTTTTGCCTGTTCAAAAAGATCACGTACACGTGCTGCTCCAACACCGACAAACATCTCAATAAAGCTAGATCCGCTTACTGAGAAAAATGGTACTTCTGCCTCACCTGCAACAGCTTTAGCAAGGAGTGTTTTTCCTGTTCCTGGGGATCCAACAAGCAAAACCCCTTTTGGAATCTTGGCACCAATCTCTACATAACGCCCAGGGTATTTTAAAAAGTCAACAATCTCTTGAACCTCTTCTTTTGCCTCTTCTACACCAGCGACATCATCAAACTTTGTTTTTGGTTTTTCAGAATTTACCATTTTTTTGGATTGGCCCATACCTAAAATACCGCCACCCATACTCTTTTGCATACGCCCAGCAAAAAACATCCAAATGGCTATGATAATCAAAAACGGAAAGAGCCAGCCAAACATCTCTGTAAACCAGTTTGTTTCGCTAAAACCTTGGTACTCTATCTCATTTTTGTCAAGCAACTCTATGAGCTTGTTGTCTCCATGCACAACTCGTGTTGTATAAACTTGCATTCCATCCGAAGAAAACGCTTTTATGTACGTCTGCCCAATCTCAACTCGCTCGATACTCTTAGATGATGCTAAAGACTTGAGCTCTGAGTAGCTGATCTGCTCTACACGCTTTGTTGCACCCAAAGCTGAGCCTGCATTTGATGATGCTCCATCACCAACCAAAAACTTAAACGCAATAATCACAACAACTGAAAATATTGCAAATGTAATGAGTGGATTTTGGTTGAAAAAATTGTTAGGGTTATTCTTATTCTCTTTGTTAGACATTTTGGTTACTCTTTATGTTATTTTTTTAGGACGAGTGTTACCCACTCCTCTTTTCGTATTGTTTCGATTATTTGACAATCTTTATAGTAGCCCAGCACTTTTGTTTCATACTTATCAAGAATTCCTGAAAGTATTAAAATACCCTCACTCTTGAGTGCACTTTTGAGATCTTTTACTATAAATGTCAAAACATCTGCGACAATATTAGCAACGACTATATCATATTTTTTTTCGCTCAAAGATGAAGATCCTTCCCATATCTCTTTAAACTCAAGTCTGTTTAAGGTAGCATTCTCTTTTGCGTTTGCAACAGAGATTGGATCTGTATCACAAGCATCTACGGTTGCACCAAGTTTCATAGCACCAATGCCCAAAATTCCACTCCCGCAGCCGACATCCAAGAGGCTATCTCCTGCGTTTACATAATTTGAAATAGCTAAAAGACAAGATGCCGTGGTTGGATGATGTCCAGTACCAAATGCAAGTGCTGGATCGATCTCGATGTTTACGAGTGAGTCGTGTGGTGGATCCCAAGTCGGATGAATGTAAAACTTTCCTATCTCAAGCGGTTCGATACTTTTTTGATACATCTCGATCCAGTCACTGTTTTGGAGTTTAGAGTGGGTACACTCTAGCTCAACAGGTTTACCAAGTGCTTTTTGAAGTGCTTCAGCAAACTGCTCCAATCCCCAAGCAATGGTCTCAAGCTCCTCTTCGCTTCTAATAATAAAGCCATCATCGAGCTCTTCAAAGCCATAAGGCAAGGTGTCTGACAAAAAATCTGAAAAAAGTGAGTGGTAAGAAGAGACCTTCACTACTAATTCATAGTAGTGAGACTCCATTACTCAGACACACCCATAACTGCACTGAGTTTTTCTTTGAGGACTTGTGGTGTGAAAGGTTTTACGATGTAGTTATTTACACCCGCTTTGAGTGCTGTAATAACTTCCGCTTTTCCACCTTCAGTAGTAACCATAATAATAGGTGTATCAGCAAAACGCGCATCTGCACGCACTTTTTTGACAAGCTCGAGACCGTTCATCTCAGGCATATTCCAGTCAGTGATAAGCATATCGATGTCAGGATTTGCATCCATCTGTGCCCATCCCTCTACACCATCAGCACCCTCTAAAATATCTTTATAGCCTAAACGTGCAAGTGTATTTTTTATAATTCTACGCATAGTAGAGCTATCATCAACTACAAGTAATTTCAATTGAAATCCTTTTTTATAAAATTTTAAAATTTATAGCAAAAATAATAGCAAAATTTTGTTTGTTTTACCATTAAGAGAGCTGTTTAAACATCTCAGGAAGGTCAAGTGTGCCCTCGTAGTAGGCTTTTCCGATAATAACGCCATCGACCTCTTGAGTCGCCATCAGTGCTTCGATATCACTAGCATCTTTCACGCCACCACTCGCAATCGTACTCACTCCACTTGCACGAGCGATATCAAGTGTAAATGCGACATTGACTCCGGAGAGAGTACCATCTTTACCTACATCAGTACAGATAATCGCCTCAACACCTGCGTTTGCAAACTCACGTGCAAGATCGGTTGCTTTCATATTTGAAACCTCACCCCACCCCTCTACGGCCACATACCCATCAATGGCATCTATGCCTACAGCTATTGGATACTTTGCAGCCATCTCTTTAACAAATGTAGGGTTTTTAACCGCTATTGAACCCAAAATAACTCTGTCAATCCCTATTTCAAGCATCTTTTGAATTGTTGCTTCATCGCGAATTCCGCCACCAAGCTCCAACTTGACATTACAATTTTGTCTAATTTTCATAATAGAATCAAGATTTTTCGGCTCACCTGCAAATGCACCATTAAGATCAACGAGATGTACCCACTCAGCGCCCATAGCTTCAAACTTTTTGACAAGCTCATAAGGCTCATCGGAGTAGATTTTCGCACTCTCCATAAGCCCTTTGGTGAGTCTTACAGCTTTTCCATCTTTGAGATCTATTGCGGGGTATAGTGTCATTGTTTTTCCTGCATTGATAGTTTTATAAAATTTTCTAAGATTTTTAGTCCATTTGCATGGCTTTTTTCTGGGTGTGGCTGAATACCCATTACATTTTCTCTTGCTACAGCCGAAGTAAATCTGTATCCATATTCACTCTCTCCAATACTATCTTCAGCATTTGCGCAGACCACATGATAACTATGCACAAAGTAGAGATAGTGCATCTCATCAAGACCCAAGAAGAGTGGATGCTCTTTTGTAAACATTCTGTTCCATCCCATGTGTGGTACTTTGAGTGGAGTGCTAAAACGAGATGTGTCAAATGCTTTTACACTCCCTTTTATGAGTCCAAGTCCCTCATGTTCACCAAACTCTTCACTCGATTCAAAAAGCAACTGCATTCCAAGACAAATTCCAAAAAGGGGTTTTTTTGATTTGGCGAAATCTTTAATGGCGTTTATCATTTCACGCTCTCTAAGGTGTGCCATTGCATCGCCAAACGCACCTACACCAGGTAAAATAAGTCTTTCATATGAAGCAAATTTGCTTGGATCACTCTCTACAACACTGGAGGCCCCAAGCTTCGTTAAGGCATTTTGCACACTTGCCAAATTTCCCATATTGTAGTCTACAATTCCTATCATCCCTACTCTCTTATGGTTTTGATTTTTGTAAATTTTATGTAAATAGCAAGACTCACCGTAAGTAGTGCAACACCACCTATGATATAAAAAGAGTAGAGCAGTTTATTTGGGTCAGTGATAGCAAACTTAAACACGAGCATCAATGCTTCAATGGAGAGAGCGATAATGATGGAACCCAAAAACTTCACCATGGTCTTGTGCGGCTCGCTAATGTTGTGCTCACGATGCTGCCCTATAACTTCCTCTTCTATGAGTGTTTTAGCAAGATCAAAGATGGCAAGCGAGAGTGTGAGCAAGATGGTTGCTTTAAACATCTCCTCGATCGCAATGTGTTTAAATGAGATCTCTTTGACAAAAAAGCTCTCAATACCATGCACAAAAAGCAAAAGTGCAATACCCATAAGCGCAAACGCAAAGATCGCATAAGAGTATTTAAAAAGTTTTGCATAGAGAGTGTCTATAAGCTTTAAACGCGATACCTTGATCACTTCATCGAGTGGCATATCTAAACATACGATAAACTTTAAAGCTCCATGTTCATCATAGACAGGTGCCGAAGCGGTAACTGTGAGATCTCCTGTGATGAGCGAGGGATATGGGTCTGTAATGGTACAACGACCCTCACGTACAGCACGATAATAGTATGCACGATCTGCTCGAATCTTGCCTATATCTCCATCGAGTTGTTTTGTTTGTGTATATGTAGGACTTACCTGCACCCCTTTTGGGTCAAGAAGATAGACACCTTCACAGTTTGTCAAGTCCGCTTTGATCTTGAGCAAACGCGGCATGATCATCTCTTGACTTAAAGATGGAAGGCGGTTGGGAATGTTTTTTGAAAAAAGATAACAAAAGTAGGCTCTAGCTTTTGTACGACCGTCAGAAAAGTTTTGTATGTCGGCTACTTGCAATAGCGCTCCTTCATTTTAAAAAAAAGTGGCAAAAGTGTAACGAAATTCTCTTAACATTAAACTTTAACAAGAGGAGGCTTGGGTATAATTAGCCGATGAAAAAAGAGATACAAAAAGTCCTCATAGTGCGACTCTCAGCCCTAGGTGATATTGTCAACAGTGCGGTTGTAGTACAATTTATCAAAGAGCTTTATCCAGATATCACACTTGAGTGGATTTGCGAAGAGACTTATGCACCACTCCTCAAAGAGTGTAGTGGCATCGACAATGTTCACACCATAAACCTCAAAGCAATTAAAAAAACAAAAAGTCTCTCACTCCTCAAAACAACTCTTAAAAAGCTTCGATCTTTGGGAGAGTATGATCTCATTATCGACATGCAAGGGCTGATCAAATCAGCACTCGTGGCAAGAGTCATAGGCAAAAAGACACACGGTTTTGACAAAAACTCCTCACGTGAATCTCTGTCGGCACTCTTCTACAAACAAGCTAGCACCATTAGTTATGAAGAGGGGGTTGTCAAACGCAATGCGACTGTAATCTCTGATGCACTTCATTTCACTATAACCGAAGCGATGATTCTTCACAAACACCCTATTTTTAAAACACACGACAGACCTTTGGTGTCGCATGAGCAGAAAAATGTCGCGTTTGTTATTGGTGCCTCGTGGGACTCAAAGATATATCCAGCAGAGCTTGTTTTAGAGGTGTGCAAGAACATCAATGCCTCATGTCATATCATCTGGGGAAGTCCAAGCGAGTTTGAGAGAGCCTCTTGGATAGCATCACAAACACCAAACGCCACCCTTGCTCCAGAACTCTCACTAGAAGAGCTTATATCTTTCATATCCCAGATGGATCTGCTCATCGGTAACGACACTGGACCAACGCACATCGCTTGGGCACAAAACATTCCATCCATCACACTTTTTGGTCCTACTACAGAGAGAATGATCCAACAAACACCAATAAACATTGCCCTCAAATCTCCCTCAGATGTAAATATTTTTAAGATTAACAAAAATGATTTCTCGATTCAAGAGATTGCACCCCAGGAGATTATAGCTAGAGCAAAGGAGCTCATAGATGGGATTTAAACTGCTACTTCTTTTAGAAAAGATACTGATGAGACTCCCTAGAGGCATTCGTGTTGCATTTTTTGATATATTGGCATCTTTAGCATACCGTTTCTCAAAAAAATACAGAAATGTCGTCCGACAAAATCTCAACTTCGCTTTTGACAACAGTATGAACAGATCACAAATAGACGCGATTGCAAAGTACAGTTTTAAAAATCTCTTGTATAACTTTTTGCATATTTTAGAGATTCGCAACATCTCTCAAGAAGAGCTACTTAGCCGCGTGAGCATAGAGGGGATTGAGAAGATTCAAGAGATTAAACGCCAAGGAAGAGCTATAGTCTATGCCACACCTCACTATAGCTCATGGGAGCTTGGAGGTGTAGCACTTGGTCTTTTGTGCTCTCCTGTGGCCTGCGTTTATAAAAAGATGCAAAACAGTAGTTACGAGACCTGGCTCTTAGAGGGCAGGTCGCGTTTTGGAAACACAAATTTAGAAAAATCAAATGTCATCAAACCCCTCATTCGCCTTATAAAAGAGGGAAAAGATTCGGCTATTCTTATCGATACAAATATAAATCAAAAAGATGGCGTTATGGTTGATTTTTTTGCAAAGCCCCTACGCCAAACCTCCACTCCTGCATACCTAGCCAGAAAGTTTAACGCAGCGATCATTCCCATAGCCATACGAACTGATGATGAAAAACACTACACCATAAAAGTTTATGACGAAATTGTAGTTGAGCATAGTGAAGATGAGGCAGCAGATATTCAAAAAGCGACTCAAGCACAAGCTTCTTGGCTTGAAACACTTATAAAAGAGGAGCCAAAATTTTGGTTTTGGCTTCATAAACGGTGGAAAAACGACCACCCAGAGATATATAAGAACTAAGAGTTTTTCATCTCACACTCTTTAATACGTGCCTCAAAGAGTGTTAATATTGTCAAGAAAAACGCAGTAATCGCAGGACCAAGTATCATCCCCCAAAATCCAAAAGTGCTAAGTCCCGCGATGATAGCAAAAAAGATCACCAGCTCATTGAGTTTGGCATCATCCTCTTTGAGCAGCTTTTTGTTTATCTCTTTAATTACGAGTGGCTTAATGAATGTATCTGCGACAATAGAGATCGCTATGACGGAGTAGAGTGCTATAAAAAGTGCGTTTGAAGTGTTGCCAACCGAGAGCTCGAAGATCGCAAATGGAAGCCACATAATAATCCCCCCAATAACAGGAATAAGGGATGCAAATGCATACATAATTCCAAAGAGTAAACCGTTGTAGCCCATAAAAGAGATAGCAATACCAAAGAGAGCACCTTGAAGCATTGCGTTTACGATGATGGAGTAAAAAACTACACTCATAACAGAGGAGAGCTCTTGAGCAAGTTGTGCTCCTTCATCCACAGACATCTGCACAACTCGTTTTAAAAACTCAACAATAACTGCACCATTGTACTGAGCAAAGAAGTAGAAGATAATGACTAAAAAAGCATTTTTCAAAAATCCAGCACTTACTTTTCCTATTGTACCTGTCAGAGAGAGTGCATTAGATGTAAGCGTTTTGACATTGACATCAACCAACGCATCTTGAATATAGGGCTGAAAGCTTTGTAAGTAAGGAGGCGGGTTGTAAATCAGAGCGTCTAAACGCATCTGCAGATTGTGGAAGAAGTCCGCTTCAAGAGAGTTTAGCTTAAGAGTCAAACTTGCTAAAAAATAACCCAAAGGTGCAAAAAAGAGCACTGCCAAAAGAAAACTCGAAGCCAAAGCAGCGAGAAATTTTGAGCCTAAATGCTCTTCAAAATAGTCTTGAATATTTGAAGTGGAGATAGCCAGAAGTGCAGCTATGGTGATAACGAGTAAAAAAGGCGCATATAGCAGGTACATCCAGTAGAGCGAAACACCAAAAAGAATAGCTATGAAGTATTGTGGTTTCATATTATTTGTCTCCTTTCAAAAAGAAGTGAATTCCTTTTGAAATTCCCCTCACTAAAGCTACACCTTGCGGTGAGAAATCCATATTAT
>CAZJRG010000021.1:17955-21137 GCA_964548435.1 uncultured Sulfurimonas sp.
CCTTTTGAAATTCCCCTCACTAAAGCTACACCTTGCGGTGAGAAATCCATATTATCTGTCTCCTTTCAAAAAGAAGTGAATTCCTTTTGAAATTCCCCTCACTAAAGCTACACCTTGCGGTGAGAAATCCATATTATTTGTCTCCTTTGACAAGGAAGTGAATTGTTATCAGCAAAAATTTAAAACAGAGTGCCATCTGCATTTACATACTCCATATTCAAAACATCATACGTTGCACGAGTTGCGCGCCTTCCTTTTGCTGTACGTTCTATGTAGCCATTTGCTATGAGATAAGGCTCTAAGACATCCTCTACAGTTCCCTCGTCTTCGCTTAAAGATGCTGCGATAGAACTCAGCCCCATTGCTTTGCCTCTTGCACCAACCAAGAGTGAGAGCAAACGCAGGTCCATCTCATCAAAACCATGTGAGTTGATACCAAGTTCATTAAGTGCGTACTGCGTTCGTTGAAATCCTATAGCACTCTCTTCTGCGACCTCAGCAAAGTCACGTACGCGACGGAGTAAACGCAAAGCTATACGAGGCGTTCCACGACTGCGTTTGGCTATCTCTAACGCAGCATCTTTTTGAATCTCTCTTTTGAGTTTTTTCGCTGCTTGTATGATTATTGAAGAGAGTTCATCAGGAGTATAAAACTGCATTCGAAAGCTCATGCCAAATCTATCACGAAGCGGGTTTGAGAGCATACCCGCCCTTGTCGTAGCACCTATGAGTGTAAAACGAGCCAGATCAATCTTGACCGTCTGTGCAGCTGGTCCACTCCCGATGATGATGTCTATGCGATAATCCTCCATTGAGGAGTATAAAATCTCTTCAACCGCTGGAGAGAGGCGGTGAATCTCATCAATAAATAAAATATCACCCTCTTCAAGGTTCGTCAAAATAGCTGCCAAATCACCGCTTTTTTCTATCATAGGTGCAGCGGTAACTTTGATATTTGCACCCATTTCATTTGCTATTATGAGTGCCAATGTTGTCTTTCCAAGTCCAGGAGGACCGTAAAAAAGCACATGATCGAGGGCTTCACTGCGTTTTTTAGAAGCTTCAATAAAGACACCAAGATTTTTCTTAACCTGCTCTTGACCGATATACTCGCTCCAAGCATCAGGTCGAAGTGTAGCCTCACTACTCTCTTCATCTAAACTAAAACGCTCAATCTCTACGAGTCGCTCTTGCATTAGTAGGTATGTTCCTCTTTTGGAAACTGATGTGTCACTACTTCCTCGGCATAGCATGCCACGGCCTCTTTAACAAGTGTGGCACCGTCGAGATACTTCTTGACAAACTTAGGAGTGAAAGCCTCAAAAAATCCTAACATATCTGAAAACACCAACACCTGACCATCTACATGCACACCCGCACCGATTCCTATAACTGGAATTTTTACCGCTTTTGCAACAGCCGCAGCAACTTCAGCCTTCACACCCTCGATGACCAAACAAAACGCACCAGCCGCCTCAATAGCTTCAGCATCTTTAATGAGCTGCAGCTGTTGTGCATTTGTTTTGCCTTTTACTTTGTAACCGCCCTCACTACGAACAGACTGCGGCAAAAGACCGATGTGACCACAAACTGCGATACCGTTGTCACAAAGATACTTCACAACTTCAGCTTTCTCCTCTCCACCCTCTATTTTTACAGCATCACATGGCGTTTGCTGAAATACACTAATAGCGTTTTGAAGTGCCTTCTCTTTTGTGATGTATGTCCCAAAAGGCATATCGCAAATGACAAAACTCTCAGGTGCACCTTGGCATACTGCGTTTGTGTGATAGATCATCTGCTCTAAAGTGGTACTAATCGTATCTTTTTTACCTGCGAAACTCATGTTGAGACTATCTCCAACAAGCAGTATATCTGCACTAGATGCTAGCAAACGTGCAAAAAGGGCATCATAGGCAGTGATCATTACTAAAGGCTTTACGCCTTTGCTCGCCCCAATAGAAGATATAGTTAATTTTTTACTCATTCAATACTCTTTTCATTCTTAATGCGGGCATTTTAACGAAATATTGCTATACTTTTGTTAATTAAGGAGAATTTTTTATGGGTGTAAGAAGTGATCTTGATGCAAATTTTGACTTCGAAATTGTTGATGAGTTTTTAGATCACTACTCCATGATGGTAGACAGTATGGAGGTGATGATTATTGACCTTACCAAGCCAAATATGTATAAACGCAGTATTAATGAGCTTTTTAGGGTTTTTCACAACATAAAGTCAGCCTCCTCTTATCTCAAACTCACCTCTATGTCAAAGCTTGCTGCGTTTGTCGAAGATGAGCTTGAAGTGCTACGCAATCTTGAACCTCCTATTAGCGAAGAGACAACGAGCTGGTTGCTTGCGATTAGTGATATGTTTAGTGCGTGGCAAGAAGATATCAAAATGGACAGAGAACTCACCAAAATAAAATACTCTCTACTTAAAATCCCCGATATGGAAAAATAGTCTTGAAAAATTTAGTCGCATACATCACAACTGGTTATCCAGAAAAATCTTTCAGTATAGATCTTGCTCTCTCGCTCGCACAAAATGGTGTTGATACTCTTGAACTGGGTGTTCCCTTCTCGGATCCAGTCGCCGATGGTCCACTTATCGAAAAAGCAAATCATAAAGCACTTGAATTAGGATTTAAGTTTAATGACCTTCTAGAGGTATCTCGTGCGGTGGCACCTCAAGTCGATACACTCTGGATGGGTTACTTCAATAGTTTTTTCCAGCAAGACCTAAGAAAACTTATTCCTCTTGCAAAAGAGATAGGTATAAAAGGGCTGATTATTCCAGATGTACCCTATGAAGAGGGTCTAATCTACAAACCACTTTTCGATGCAAACAACATCGCAAACATAGCATTTGTAGCACCTACTGATAGTGAAGAACGCATTGAAAAAGTAGTAAACGATGCTAAAAAGTTCATCTATATGGTTGCCTACACAGGCATTACAGGCTCAGGTGTTGCCGAAGACCTACAGCCATTTTTAGCCTCCATAAAAAAGTACACACAAACACCAGTATATGTCGGTTTTGGAGTCAATGCAAAAACAGCAAAAGAGAAAGTAAAAGGTGCCGATGGTGTCATCGTGGGGAGTGCATTTGTGGAGATACTGCTTAGAGACAATCTCTCATACACTCAAAAGATAGAAGAGTGTAGCGAGCTTGCAAAA
>CAZJRG010000022.1:0-19917 GCA_964548435.1 uncultured Sulfurimonas sp.
CCCTTTGAGCATTAAAGTCGGAGAATGGGTCTTAGAAGAGGTGTGTCAGATGATTGTCGCTCTCAAAGAGCAAGGGCATCACTTCTCAGTCAGTGCCAACATAAACGCCATGCATCTCCTCAAGGGTGATTTTTTACATAGACTCAAAAAACTCCTCCACAAATACCCTCAAATCGCATCTGGCGAACTTGTTATAGAGATTTTAGAGACAAGTACACTTGAAGATTTAGCCTATGTAGCAAACATTATTGACGAGGCTCAAAAATTGGGAGTCGCGTTTGCATTAGATGATTTTGGAACAGGTTACTCTTCACTTACCTACCTCAAACAGCTTGCCGTATCACAGATCAAGATAGACCAGAGTTTTATACGCGATATGCTCTGGGACTCTGATGATCTTGCCATCATAGAGGGTGTCATCACCTTAGCCAATGCATTTCGCAGAGAGATAGTTGCCGAGGGTGTCGAGAGTATAGCACATGGAGAGATGCTGCTCAAGCTTGGATGCCACAATGCACAGGGGTATGCTATAGCTAAAGCGATGCCAGAAGAGATGATAGAGCGATGGCTCAAAGAGTATACTCCTCAAACGCAGTGGTTAGAGACAAAAGCTGTCAAAAATGAGAAGATATCCTATCTTCATGCTATGGTTGAGCATAATGCTTGGCTCCAAGAGCTGCTCTATGCACTAGAACACAACACTCACTCTGCCCTTGAACTTGATGCAAAGTTTTGCCATTTTGGTGTATGGTTGCAGCAGTACATGGAGGAGCCAAGCGAATCATTTATGAAGCTAAACGCAGTTCACAATGAACTCCACGCTATGGCTATAGAGGCTCTTAAAAATGATGACCCTTTCGCACTTAAGAGCATAAAAAATGAGCTTGAAGAGCAAAGCAGTAGACTAAGAGCACTCTTAGAAGATATGAGTTTAGAGCCATAAGAGACTAAACTTTTGGCGGCTCTGTGCTCTCTTGAGAGTAACCCTTTTGGAACTGTGCACGTTTTGCCAAAAAGTGAACATTTTTCGTGACATCTTCACCACCCTCTTGAAGCTGTTTTTGTATCTCTTTGTGGAGTTTATGCAGCGCTTCATCGACTCTTTCTTGAAGTGCGTCTCCAAGATCTTGAATACTTTTTTGTACTCCCATAAGATGCTGCGTTTGCTCACTTGCAAGATTTGTCGCTGTATCTAAAAGGTTAACATTTGCAGAGAGATACTCACTTTTTACACGCTCGACCTCCTCTACTAGCTCCTCTAATGACGCATAAACATTGTGTAAACCGCGATTTTGTTTCTCAAGTTCATCCATTTTTTTAGAGGAGAGCAGCATCTGTTTCATCACCATTTCGCTTTGCGAACGGATAGCGGAGAGTCTAGACTCACTCTCTTGAAGTGAGGTAGTGAGTCCTTCAGTATGGGATTTGAGTGAACCCATCTGAAACTCAAAAGCCTTTGTAACACTTGAGAGTCTCTGCAATGTCTCCTCTGTAACTGTTTTGGCGACATCACTTGAGAGTCTCTTCATCTGTGTGAGACTCTCTTTGAGCTCTTCGAGCTCTTTAGTCACTTCGCTGCGATTTTGCAAACCTTTTTGAAGCAGCTGCGAGAGCTTATTGTAGTGATCTTGCTCTGCGATACGTAAAATGTCTATGTGTTTATGCACCACACCATCAAGCTCTGGCAGCTGCACTTCACTAAAGTAGCTAAATGCACGATCAACCCCCTTGTGCCACTCCTCAACTTCAAAAAACTTCTCTAAAAATTTCTCCTGATTGAGTTTGATAGCATCGAGTGCTTTAATGTCGTCTTTAAACTTTTGACGTATCTCCTCTTGTGCACCTCTCTCCTCTTGATGGGCTATATACATTCTATTTTCAAGCTCTAAAATGAACTCTTTAAGCTGAGAGATTTCACCAACCAAGACTCTTGAAAACTCATTTTGCGCTCTTGCATTTTCACTCAGCTGCGTTTGGTGCAAAATGTTCATGACGATGTAGAGTAAAAGAGAGACTAAAAGAGGGATGAAAGATTCACGAAGTAGCAAAATTACATCGCTTGTATCGGGAAGAAGTATAAAATGAATCACACTGCTAATAGCACCAATACCAAGCATTAAAGGAGCATAATTAATCTTGTTTGGTTTTTTTAAAATAGCAACTTGACGTAAAAAAAGCAGCGCCATAAAGATAAACGCTAAGAGCATATCAGCTTCAAACATAGACACTCCATTTTTTTAAAATACAACTATTGTATCATATTAGCTTATATGATGATGTCAATTATCTCTTTTGGGTGACTCAGTAATGTGTGGTGCTCTGCTTGGGGTGTAAAACCCCATGTCGCAAAAAGAGACTCTATGCCTGCATTATGCGCACAAAGCATATCTTTGGAGTTGTCTCCAACCATCCAAGCCTTATCTCTGCTCTTTTCAAATCGATATGAATCTAAGATTTTAAAAAGCATCTGAGGGTTTGGTTTTGAGTGGCTTACTGCATCAGCACCAACTATGAGATCAAAAAATGTGTCAACTCCCAAGGAGCCTAGCATTCTATGTGCAAACTTTGTAGGTGCATTGGTAGCGACGGAGAGTTTCACATCAGACGCTTTGAGGGCATCTAAAGTCTCTAAAACGCCATCGTAAAGATAGGGACTCACAACACACTGCTCCATGTAGTGCTCCTCAAACGCAAGCATATCTTGCTTCTCATAGATCTCTGTTTCGTAGAAGAGTTTTGGGAGGTTTCTCACCTCCATATTGATCGCCTCTACGACAAATGCTTCGCTAAGTGGTTCTAAGCCGTAGTGTTTCTGACGCACATGGTTGATGGAGATAGTGATATCTTTTTTAGAATCTATGAGTGTTCCATCCATATCAAATATTATAATTTTTTGCATTTTTATCTCATCTTCTCATAAATTTCTACAAGTGCATCTACAAAGAGATCGCTATCATTTGGGCATCTGCAAACGCGATAGTCACGAAAGCCAAGCTCCTGCGCTACTTCGCGGTACTCTATCTCAAGCTCAAAATCTGTCTCTGAGTTGTCTATAGTAAACGCGATAGGAAAAATCACTACACCACGATTTCGAACCGTTTTGAGTTTCTCTTCAAGAGATGGCGTTAGCCACTTCATCGGACCCACTTTAGACTGGTATGCTAGATGTGAGGCATGAAACGCCATCCCCTCCTCTTGCATCATCTTCTCTAAAATGGCAACATGTTTCTCTACATGTCTTTGGTAGACATCTCCTGCATCGACTATCTTTTGAGGAAGACCGTGTGCTGAGAAGATGATGTCAAAGTCATAGTAATCATCACTCCCCACACACTCTTTAATACGCTCAATAATCGCCTGATTGTACTTTTTGTTTTCAAAAAAGTGTTTTATCTCACTCACCACAGCGTTTGCGCCTATTTTATGATACGTCTCTTCGAAATCCTCAAGCGAAGATTTTGTCGTCGTCGTGGAGTATTGTGGGTAGAGCGGTATAAGAGATATATGCTCTACTTCTGCACTGTTGCAACGCTCGATCACTTCAGTGCTAAATGGGGGTGTATAACGCATCGCAAAGTCGACCATGACATCCTCACCTAAACGCTGCTGGAGTTTCGCGACAAGATTTTTCGTATGTCCTACAATTGGCGATTTTCCGCCAAGTTCTCTATATATCTCTTGTGAGGATTCTGTACGGGTAAAAACAATCATCCCTCCGACAAACTTTCTCAAAAGATCGCTCTTCATGGTGAGAATATTTTTATCGGCGAACATATTTTTTAAAAAAAGTTCTACTTCACTGAGGTTGTTTGGTCCGCCCATGTTGAGGAGAACTACTGCCTCTTTTGCTTTGTGACTCATACTCTTTTCATCCTTTCTTCTACTCCTCTTGTATGCGTAAACTCACTTCGTACATAAACTCTTGGAGTGGTAGCATATCTTCAAATATCTTATAGAGTCGCTCTATAAGCTTTTCGCCATCGTAAATTAACTCTGGTTTCAGCCTTGCAAATGTCGCCATTCCCTTATAGAGACTCAGATCCGCATTTGGCATATCTTTACTAAATCCGCGAGGATAGCGTTTAAAGCCACCTTCAAGATGGGTGTAGGCACTATCTTTTGCTTCGATGTTTGTAAGAATGTTTGCAAGCGCTTCTCGTCTAGCATCGTCTAAAATGTATGAGCGAAAAGCCTCAAGCATAGGTCTCTCAAACCACCGCACACCAACAGCCACCATGAGCTCCTCAGGCGAGAAGTGCAGATAAAACGCAGAACTCTGCATTCGCTTGGTGTTTCCCTGCCAAAATATAAATCCTACACGCTCTTTGATGGGAGCTTTATTTGCTCCCATGCGTCTGGTGTCTCTGTAGATTTTATAGAGTGAATGGTTCATCTTTGGTACTGCGTTTATGGTTGGCACAAGAGCTTGGAGGTGCTCACCCATCTCCACTACAAACGCACGCGAGGGCTCTAAGATAAGCTCTGTATACTCTTTTTTATGAGCCTCAAACCACTCTTTGTTGTTATTTTGTCGAATGCTTTTTAAAAATGCAACTGCTTTTTTGTCAAAGCCGCTAAACTCCACAAAACCCCCTTACGCCACTCTTCTATTTCTAAACGCGAGTGCCACGATGAGAAAGATGATCGCATACGTCACAGGAACAAAATCAGGAATCGGCACGGGATCGCCTTTTGCATAAGAGTGCATCCCCGCTAGGTAGTAGTTGACACCAAAATACGTCATAAGTACCGAGGTAAACGCCAGAAGTGAAATGACTGCAAAGTTATAATCACTGTAGATGGACTTGATAAAACGCAGGTGAATCACCATAGCATAAACAAGGATGGTCACAAGTGCCCATGTCTCTTTTGGGTCCCAACCCCAGTAGCGTCCCCACGACTCATTTGCCCAAACGCCACCTAAAAAGTTTCCAAAAGTAAGGAGCACAAGTCCTACCATGATGCTCATCTCATTGATGGCGTTTAGCTCTTTAATGGAGAGAGAGATCTGCTTCTCGTTTTTTTGCGATTTGAGTACAAAAAGAAGCAGCACGATAAACCCAAGAAGTGCACCAAGACCTAAAAATCCATACGAAGCAGTAATCATACTAACATGAATACTGAGCCAATAAGAGTTGAGTACAGGTACAAGGTTGGTTACTTGCGGATTCATCCAGTTGAGATGTGCCACAAAGAGAATGAGTCCCGTGAGAATCGATGTCGCTGCTAAAGTAATTGGCGAGCGTTTAGAGAAGATAAACCCAGCAAGCACCGTCGCCCACGCAATGTAGATCATCGACTCATACCCATCAGACCACGGAGCATGCCCTGAGATGTACCATCTTAGAGCCAGTCCAAAGGTGTGCGCAACAAAAAACGCGATGAGAATATAGAGTGCTGCTTTAGTAAAAAACGCCATCTTAAACGCAGGCTTGATAATGTTTGTAAAACTAAGCACCAAGAGTATGAAACCCACCAAGAGATAGTACGGGAAGAGTCTCTCAAAGATGTTTGCATAGTTATAAAATGTCTCAGCTTTTATACGGTTTTGGCTCGGATAAACAGCTGCTCCAACACGCTTTTGATATGAGGCGATGAGTTCGAGAGCCTTGTCGCTTTTAGACCAGTTTTGTGTCTCTAAAGCTGCATCCACTGAGCTAAAGTAGGTGAGTGCAAGATCTCTTAACCCATCAGCCTCCTCCTCAGGGAAACTCTGTAACGCCTCTATGGTTGCAAACCATTTGTTGTTTTCATCTCCATTTTTTGGCCAAATGCTCAGAAGTGTTCCCGTAAAAACCATATAAACAACATTGACCTGCTCATCAATTTTGAGCGCTGCTTTATCGAGCTTATCTCTGTATTTTGGCTCTTTTCTTGAAGCTGCATCTACAAGTGTTGCTAGTTTATAACCGCGCATACTCACAGGATCTTCAAAAAACTGAGAAAATGAGGCATATTTTGCATCGCGCGAAGCACCTATAAGCTCATTTATTTTCTCATCTTTTGTTTTGATGAGCTTAATCTCTTTGTAGACATCAGGTCGAATCATCATCCCTAATATCACTTGGTTTGGAGTGAGTTTTACACCTCCAACATCAAAAGTGGAGCTGCTGTGTACCTTGGCAAGCACCTCTGTAGAGAGGGTATCCATAGGCTTCATACGCCCTCTGGTGTCTTGAACTACGAGTGTTCCAAATTTTTGGGCATGTGCTTTATCAAACGCCAAGATGGTTTTTATAGCAGGATCAAGATCAGTTGCATTTGCAAGATTTGCCGCTTCTGTATCTGGAGTGCCAAACGCCATAAAACAAGCCGCAATGAGAGCGAGTGCTTTTGCTTCACTCGCATCTTTTGCTTTTTTTGCAAGTTTTGAAAATCTATGTCTGCGCGAGAAGAGTGACCAGAACATTCCTACTCCTAAAAGTGTATAGCCAAGATATGAAGGGAGTGTTCCTGGGTCATAGTTGACAGAGAGTATCGTCCCTCGCTCATCTTGGTCGTAAGAGGCTTGAAAAAACCTATACCCACGATGCTCTAAGATGTTGTTCATAAAAATTCTATAAGGCATGTGAAGATTTTGCTCTGTGTCGATGAGCTCAACTTCCGATGCGTATGAGGAGGGACTCATAGAACCAGGATAGCGCTCAAGCTGAAAATCGAGCAGTTTAATAGCAAATGGAAGCAGAAGTTCGCGTGCTCCATATGAGAGATGAATATCTACACCATTTATGAGTGTATGAGACTCACGACCAACCACCCCTTTTCTTCCAAAAATCTCCACATCTTGAGTCACTCCATCCACACTCACTGCAAATTTGAGTGCTTCAAGCCCGTTGGCATTTGACTTGGCATTTGGGTCACTGAGTATCTTCTTAGAAGCATGCGGCATATAACTTCGTAGTACGAAACTACCCTCTGCAAGGGTATAAAGCACTCTTGTATGGAGCAGTTCTTGAGGATTTGGCTCGATATTTCCAGTAGATCTATCATCCATTTTTAAAAAACTCAGTGCCATATCATGCTTCATAAAGAGAAGATTATCTTGCAAAAAGAGAGAAACCACAGGTTTGTCAAACTGCTCTTTAGAATCAAAGTCTATAACAAAAGCTCCCGCGTCATAGAAGCTTCCCTCTTCAAGACTCAGTGGTACACCCTGTGCTCCAGCGGTTACCATCATCTGCGCTACACCTTTACCACTCTCATCAGCAACAAGCTGCTCTATGGCATCAGGAGTGTGAGCTATGAGTTTTACGACCACCTCTTTGCCAGCAACACTCAGTTTTGACTCGAAGCTGTTTGTACTGCGTTTGGAGAGAAAAACCACTTCATGGCTCTGCGATGTACTATTTTGCTCTGTTGCAGTGACACTTATGAAAGTGTCACTACTCTTCATGCTCGATGCCGTAGCACCCTCACGAATGTGCATAGTCCCTTCAAAACCAACATAACGGGTAATAGTAGCACCAACTAAAATGATCAAAAAAGAGAGATGAAAAAGAAAAATAGGCATCTTCTCAAGAGTATACATTTTATATTTTACAATATTAAGTGTCAAGTTAAGTGCTAGAAGTCCAAGGAGAGTCTCAAACCAGAGTGCATTGTAGATCTCTGATTTTGCCGTTACTGTACCAAAATCGTTCTCAACAAATGTAGCATAGCCAATCGAAAATGCGAAAATAGCCATCAAAACCAACATAGTTTTCATGGAGTCAAAAAATGAGAGAAGTTGTTTCATAGGTCACCTTTTTATAAAAAAATTATTGTAGTTAAATTAGGATAACAAAGCTCGACAAAGGCTCACTTTGCTAGTCGTATCTCAAAACATTTTTGTTCACCCTCTAAGAGTTCAACACTCCCATCGTGCGCCTCTGCAATTTGTCTGGAGAGTACAAGTCCTAAGCCATTGCCTTTGACTTTGGTACTTTTAAACGCTTCAAAAAGCTCTGTTTTGTTCTCAATAGCTACACCGCTATCGGCTATGTTAAAGATGTGACACCCCTGCTCTTCTCTATGTGTAAGCCACACCTCTCCCTCATCTTGCTCATCGAGTTCAATGGCATCAATCGCATTGACCAAGAAGTTTGAAAAGAGCATCTCAAGCAGATCTTTATCTGCACTGAGCATAAAATCATCCTCTGGAAAGTGAAAGAGTATCTCCTTAGAGTAACCATAATAGGCTATAGACATATCAAGCGACTCTTTAAGCTCACTCCAGTAAAACTGACTCTTCTTCGCCTCAACACCCTTAGAAAACATCAGTGTCGCCTTGATAATACGCTCAATGCGTGCCACAGACTTTTGTATCTCCTCGACTATGGGAATATTTTGGGGAATGACACGTTTTTTGAGTGTGGAACTTAAGAGTGAAATAGAGCCAATTGGATTACGTATCTCATGGGAGAGATGTGCTGCCATCTGTCCCATCGTGGCAAGGTTTTCACGGCGTTTTTGTTCAGTAATGTCAATGGCAGAGAGCATGATCTTGTCTTTGTAAGTAGAGCTTTTTATGAGATAGGAGCGTGACTCAAAAGTGATCTCATAATCTTGCATCTTGTACTCCAGAAGTTTCAACAGAGCCTCCAAAGAGCGTGCTTGGGAGTTTTGCAAGAAGATAGTGTTGTCACTATTTACCACCCAGACAGCGTTTGGCAAAAACTCAACAACTTTTTCAACCGTATCTTGTAGATGTGCATAGGAGGCTTTAAGCTCACTAAAATCATTTTCGACTTTATAGGTCTGCTCGATTAAAAGTGCAAGCTCTTCGGGGGTTATGGTTGCCATTTAGCTCTCTAATGCAAGAAGAATTTTATAAAGCGAATAGGCATCTTCACTCCCGCAAAGCTCACGAATAGAGTGCATGGCAAAGGTTGGCAGACCAACATCAATCGTCTCTATACCTAAACGCGAAGCGGTTATAGGTCCTATGGTCGAGCCACAGCCCATGTCGCTACGAGTGACAAAGTGCTGCGTTTTCTCTGCTATACTCTGTGCAGCATGTAAAAAGTGCCCAATAGTTGTGGCGTTACTCGCATAACGCTGGTTGGCGTTTACTTTTATGACCACACCTTCGTTGATCTTAGGAGCATGCTTATCGTCATGTTTGTGAGGAAAGTTTGGATGAATGGCATGCGCATTATCTGTGCTCACAAGAAGTGAGCTTCGCATCGCTTGCGCAAAGGGCTCAAACTCCTCATAGATGCGTCGCAGAGTGCTCTCTAAAAAACTCCCAGCCGCACCGCTGCTCGACTCACTTCCGACCTCTTCATGATCACTTGCCACAAAGAGCATAGCGCGACTCTCTTCACCGCTGCAAAGTGTGAGCATGCCCGTATAACATGAGAGTAGATTGTCGAGGCGGGCACTGGCTATAAAGTCATCTCTAAGCCCAACAAACGCAGCCTTTTGTGTATCGTAAAGACTAAGCTCGTGCGCGTATGTTTTTTTGACATCTTCAATGCCCTGTTTATGTAATTGCCACTGTAAAAACTCTTCAAAATCAAAATCTTCATTGGTGCTTAGTAGAGGTGTTATGTCCGTTTGCTTGTTGATAGAGCGATCACTATTTGCCTTATCGTCAAGATGAATAGCAAGCGATGGAATGATGGCAAGAGGGCTTTTTGCATCAATGAGTGCTCCACGAAGCACTCCTGCGTTATCTTCATAAACAACCCGTCCAGCAAGTGAAAGGTCACGGTCAAACCAAGGGTTAAGCAAAAGACCACCATAAGGCTCAACTAAAAGCTTGACAACACCGTGCTCTTTTTTCGTTGGTTTGGGTTTGAGTTTGAGTGTTGGTGAATCGGTGTGTGCACCAACCATGAGATACTTTTTTCTCTCTTTTGGGTATGTAAACGCGATGATAGAGGAGTCATTTCGGGTAACATAGTAGCGTTTACCCTCCTCAAGTTTCCATTTTTGTGTCTCATCAAGTCTCAAAAATCCTGCGTTTTCAAACATCATCGCCATATTGCGTGTGGCATGAAAAGGTGTTGGCGACGCATCTAAAAAACCAAGCAGCCCTTCGTTAAAATCATCTCTACTCATCTTAAGCTCCTAAAACATCTATACGTTCATTTCCTTCAAGTGCAAGAAGGAGTTTGCTATCAACCCTTATAGCAGAGTCGATAACTACATTGTGCAGTTTTGAGACGATGGTGACATGGAGTGAACGTCTACCAGGATTTGCGCGTATGAGTCTGTAGAGCTCTTCAAGTACATCACTCTCATTAGAGAGGCGCACAGCGATGTTGATAGGTGGCTCTTCTTTTTCTTGCACCTCTTTTTTAGTCTTTTTCGCCTCTTTTTTTGCCTCTTTGAGTGTCATGATCTTGTTGATGCTAATGCGTGGTCCAAAATCTGAATGTGTTACTCTTCCTTTAAACGCAATAGGCTCGTTTTGATCCATCTCTCGCAGCTCTTCGAGTTTGTCACTAAAGAGCATGATCTCTAAGTTACCATGAAAATCCATAAGGTTTACGATGCCAAACTGATTTCCTTTTTTACTCATCTTGGTTGTAATCTCTTCAACTTTACCAATAAATATAGCAAACGAGCCATCTTTAGCACTCTCAAGCTCGGAAGAGAGTGTATAGTCTATCTCTTCAAGCTCTGCTCTATACTCATCCATCGGGTGACCTGAGACATAAAAGCCGAGCGTCTCTTTTTCAAACTCCAAAATCTCTTTGAGTGTATACTCTGGCATATTTTTGAGTTCAAGGCGCACACTGCTGATGCTCTCATCATCTCCAAAGAGACTTCCCACTGCATTTTTCTTTGCTTCACTAGCCTTTTTAGCACTCTCTACTATGAGCTCTATCTGATCGAGTAGTGCCTTTCTAGAGAAGCCAAATCTATCAAAACCACCTGCTTTGATGATGCTCTCAATCACTCGTTTGTTAACCTTGGAAGGCTCGATTCGGTTGATAAAGTCTTCCCACGACTTATAATCTCCATTGCGCGTACGCTCCTCAAGCATGGAAAAAATAGCCGCTTCGCCAACGCCTTTGATGCCCCCAAGCCCAAAAAGGACAATATCTCTACCCTCTTTTGTGATGGCTGAGAACTCAAGCTGCGAGTCACAGATGTCAGGAGGGCCAAGCTCTATGCCCATGCGTTTGACCTCATCGATGTAACGCACCACTTTTTCGGTGTTGTCTTTATCAGAGGTTAAAAGAGCCGCCATAAACTCGTTTGGATAGTAGGTTTTCAGCCATGCGGTCTGAAATGTCACCATCGCATAAGCCGCAGAGTGTGACTTGTTAAAACCATACCCCGCAAACTTCTCTATGAGCTTGAAGAGTTTACTCGCTAGATCATAATCGAGTCCGAGTTTTTGCGCACCCTCACTAAAGAGACGGTTGTACTTCTCCATCTCTTCGACTTTTTTCTTCCCCATCGCACGACGAACAATGTCTGCACCCCCAAGACTCATCCCCCCGATAATCTGCACAATCTGCATAACCTGCTCTTGATAGACGATCATTCCATACGTGGGTCCAAGTGTATCTTTTAAGAGATCAAAACTCACCTCTTCAAAAGGGTAAAAGACCTTTTTACGCCCATGCTTGCGCTCAATGAAGTCATCTAACATTCCCGACTCCATCGGTCCTGGTCTGTAGAGTGCCAAGACCGCAATGAGGTCTTCAAAGTTTGAAGGTTTTAAACGGCGGTTGAGATCTTGCATTCCAGAGGACTCTATCTGGAACATTCCAACCGTGTCACCCGTCTGAATCATCTTGTAAACGCCACTGTCGTTTACGTCTATGGTGTCCCAATTTACCTCTTTATCGTAACGGCGTTTGATGAGTTTCACTGCGTTTTGAATGACATCGAGAGTTTTAAGACCCAAGAAGTCAAATTTTATGAGATCTATATCCTCCATGTAATTGAGCGAATACTGCGTTACAAAGGTGTTCTCTCCAGAGGGCTTATAGATTGGTGTTTTCTTCCACAACTCCTCATTGCTTATGACGACACCTGCGGCATGGATTCCAGAGTTGCGTTTGAGCCCTTCAAGCTTCTTTGCAAACTCCCAAACCCTTTTTGCATTGGCATCCTCTTCGATGAGTTGTACAAGTTTTGGCTCTTTTTGATACGCACCATCGATGAACTCACCACCCTTTGTTTTGCCATTGAGTGTGATGCCCAGCTCATCTGGAATGAGTTTTGCCATAGCGTCAGCTTTGGAGAGCGGCATATCTAAAACGCGGGCGACGTCGCGGATGACCCCTTTGGCAAGCAGTGAACCAAAGGTGATGATCTGTGCTACTTGATTACGTCCATACTTCTCAACCACATAGTCAATGACCTCTCCACGCCGCGCCTGCATAAAGTCCATATCTATATCGGGCATGCTCACGCGTTCAGGATTTAAAAAGCGCTCAAAGAGCAGGTCATACTTCATAGGGTCGATGTCGGTGATCTCTAAAGAGTATGCGACTAGACTTCCAGCCGCACTCCCCCTTCCAGGTCCTACAGCGATCCCCTTGCGTTTAGCCTCAGCCACAAAATCCCAAACGATCATCATATAGCCTGGAAACTTCATATCATTAATGACTTTCATCTCAAACTCTAAACGCTCTTTGTACTCGGTGTGTCGCTCTGGCGGGACGATTTTGAGACGCTTCTCTAAGCCCTCTCTACACTTATGAATGAAGTAAGCCGCGTCATTTTTGTCAGCCGCTTTCATATGTTTTTTCTTCTCATCTTCACTTGCATCTGGAGCTAGTGGTGCATCATCTTCAAAGTTTATCTCCAAACCTTCAGCCGCTGCATACTCTCGTGTAAACTTGAAGTTTGGCGGCGTTGGTGTTTTGACTATGGGAACAAAATCTTCACACTTCTCTACTATCTCTTGCGTGTGTCTTAACGCTTCTGGAATGTCGGCAAAGATGCGAGCCATCTGCTCTGGAGATTTGAGGTAAAACTCATGCACGGAGTGGCGCATACGGTTTGGATCGTCATAGAGTTTATTCATCCCAATACACATAAATGCTTCGTGATACTGCGCATCATCTGGGTAGGTGTAGTGCGTGTCGTTGGTTGCAACCACTTTGATGCCTGTTTCACGAGATATTTTAAGTATCTGCTCATCAATGAAGAGCTGATCACCGATGCCGTGACGCATCAGTTCGAGATAAAAATCATCTCCAAAGATATCCTTGTACTCTCGTGCTATCTCCAACGCTCCATCATATCCAAGTGCACCATTTCTTACATTACGCTCATTGGCGGTATTTAAGTGCCAACTCACCTCCCCTTGCAGACAAGCAGAGGTACAGATGAGTCCTTCAGAGTGTTCGCGAAGCTCTTGTTTGTTGATGCGTGGAAAGTAGTACATTCCATGTATGTAGGCTTGTGAAGAGAGATACATAAGGTTCTCGTACCCCTTTTTGTTTTTGGCATAGAGGCAGATGTGAAAACGCTGTTTGGTGCTCTTGTCGTCTATGGTCTCGCCATTGTGAATGTAAGCTTCCATCCCGATGATGGGTTTTATTCCAGCATCGATCATCTGTTTATAAAAGTCAATAGCCCCAAACATATTTCCATGATCTGTCATAGCTACAGAGTTCATGCCAAGTGCTTTGAGCTGTTTTACAAGATTTGTAATTTTATTAGCACCATCTAAAAGAGAGTATTCTGTATGAAGATGAAGATGCGTAAAGGGTTGAGAGCTCATAGTGTCACCTATTTTGAAAAAAGTTTTTGATTATAATGCGCTAGACTTAAAAGCTATTGAGAGCTACTTTGGGATCTTGGCTCACAAGGGTGCCAAGATCCAGTAACGAGGAGGAGAGAGCTAAAAGATGCTCTCTAAATTATTTTACTTTTCCTAAAAATTCGAAGTCAACAGTGTTGACTTTGATGATGTCACCTACAAGAACATGGTATGGTACTTGTACAACAGCACCAGTCTCTAATGTAGCTGGTTTTTTACTTCCACTTGATGTGTCACCTTTGAAGTTTGGTGGTGTGTCTGTTACCTCAAGTTCCATAAACTCAGGTGCTTGAACTGAGATAGCCTCACCTTTGTAAAATACGATATCCACTTGAACACCATCTTTAAACCAAACGCTCGCATCATCACACTGCTCATAACTAAGACCTAGCTGCTCGTATGTGTCATTGTCCATAAACTGATACATCTCACCATCATCATAGAGGTAATGCATCGTTTTGTACTCTATAATTGGCACTTCAAACTTATCACCTGCATGCACTGTTTTTTCAACTACTTTTCCGTTTAAAAAACTCTTCATTTTCATACGGACAAACGCAGCACCTTTTCCTGGTTTTACATGTTGAAATTCGATCACTTTGTAAGGGACTTCACCCACAACCAAACGAACATTTTTTTTGATATCACTCATACCAACAGTTGCCATAAAAACACCTTGTTAAAAAAAATTTTCCGCATTTTACAAAAACGGTGCTTAAAGTGCGGTACTCTCGCTGAGTAATCTATCAAGCACAGAGAAAAGTTCACCGCTGGCTTTTTCCATATCTGTGAAGTTTTCTATGATTTTCACTCTATTTTGCACTACATCATCTCCATGCTCTACAAAAGTGATATTTTCAAGCACATTTTTGTGAACCCTTGCATGTGGTGCATCGATGAGCTTGTAAGATGGATATGGACCAAACATATCGCGTGTCTCTTTAGCCTCATACCATTTGCCTAAACGACAGCCGTGATGATCTGTAAAACTTCCTTTGAGGACTCCGTTAAAGAGTGAACTATAGGCACGCGATTTAAAGATGATGTGATCTATTTTTACTAGCGTTACAAAGGTTGATTTTTCTATTTTTGCTGCATAGAGTGCTGTTTGATTTGCATCTTGATTAAACTGGTGCAGCGTGTCTCTAAATGTATCAATAGAGCTGCTAGACTCAAATGCAAGGGTATTCATACTCTCTGCGTTTGTTTGAATGTCTGATGCCTCTTGCTGTAAAATCTGCACCGACATACTTATCTCAGCAGTAGCCTTTTGCGTACGTTCTGCGAGTTTACGCACTTCATCTGCTACAACAGCAAATCCGCGTCCATGCTCACCAGCTCGTGCAGCTTCAATAGCTGCGTTAAGAGCAAGAAGATTTGTCTGCTCTGCTATATCTTTAATGAGCCCCACCACAGAAGTGATCTCGGTAGTTTTCTCATTGAGTGAGCTAATAGCACCGTTTGATGTCTGTATGAGCTCTATGAGTGTTCCAAGTTTTGTGATGATCTGAGCGAGTTCATCTACACTGTTACTAGAGAGATCCGCTGTTGTTTGGCTTTTTGAGACGATCTCACGCAACTGCTCTATACTTTTTGTGAGATCTTTTTGAATTATATCAAGTCCTCCTGCCACACCATCGCCGATACTACTTAGATCTGCATTGACACTATTGCGTTGCAGCGTTTCAAAACTATCACGCATTGAGTCAATTCCAATGTTGACAAGATTCCCATTGTAAGCAAAGCTCCCTTTGAGTCCTTTGGTGATGACAAGTCTATGAAATCGATCTCGACTCGCCTCATCAACTCCAGCACGAATCTCTCTCATAAATGTCTCAAGCTGATCTAAAAAGTCGTTTGTTCTCCAAGAGAGCTCGTAAAGTTCACCTTTATCTGTGATGTTGGTGATGCGCGACTCAAGGTCGCCAATGTATGCCTTTTGAAGCACAAGTGCCACTTTATGAATGGTATCTTGAGCCTTTCTGATGTAGACAAACATCGCCCAAGCGATTGCAAAATTGAGCAGTGTAAGGAGCTGTGCCCACCCTAGACCAACAAGCAGATACTCCACAATGAGTGAGAGTGAAAATATCGCTAACGCAGCAACATTAAGATACTGCGTCTTAGAAAGAGAGGATAAACTGTTCATAATCAAGCCCTTTTGTTTGAAGTAATTTGTTAAGGTGTTCTTTTGCAGCACTCACACCTCTGCTAGATTCTATGCTCAAAAGCTCCGCATAAAGAGGCTCTATGATCTGAAGTGCCTCTTTTGTAGGCTTTCTTCTCACTGAGTGATAGCCAATGATCTTCCCCTTTTCATCAAAGGAGGGAGTAACATTTGCAAAAACCCAATAGTAGTCATCATTTTTTGTTCTATTAATGACATAAGCAAAAATCTCTTTGCCGTTTTGTATATGCTCCCATAGAAGTGTAAAGATGAGCTTTGGCATTCTTTTGTGTCGCAAAATATTGTGAGGCGCACCTAAGAGCTCCTGCTCAGCATATCCAGAAATCTTCACAAACAAAGAGTTTCCGTAGATAATTTTTCCCTTTAAATCTGTTTTCGAGACGATGAACTCTTCATCGCCAAAATAGAGCTCTACTCCAGCCATACTCAACCCTTTAAAAAATAAAATCGTATCTGCTTATTGTAACTTGAATAATATTAAGTTATCTTTTGTTGAGCCACACAGTTTAACAAAAATAGAAATTCTGCATAAATTGAGACATGTAAATTCTTTAAACTTACTTTTATGGCAAGAAGCTATAGTTCTCATCAAACTCCAAAATGAGCCAAAAATGCAGCACTTTTATGATAAATACTTTGTTTTTGAAACACCTTATACACCAAACACGAAAAAAGCAAGAAAAGAGTTGAGCAAAAGTGTTTTTGTACCCACAGCTCCAAACGAGATAAGGCTCTTTGAGTACCATAGTGCATACGAAATAAGAGACCAAGCTGCGCTCTTATTGGCTCATAACCCACTATTGCCACCTAAAAATGCACTCTCAATCGCCACAAAGATGCTCACAGGTCTTGATGAGTCTCTCTACAAAGCACAGCTGCACAAACTCTTTTTAGAAAAACAAGGCAGCTATAAAGATGCTGCACTTTTATGGGAAAATTTCAATTTTCTTCTAGTAGATCTTGATTTTGGTGAGATAGAACATCCATTTTTGCAAGAGAGTTTTTTGCCCCATAGGATGCTTCTTCGTGCACTTGAGTCTACGCAAAACTGCTCTTTAGCTGCGTTTAGAGAGGAGCAAAGCGGTAGATGTGAAGATCCTACACCCTCGCAAGCATCTTTTTTCTCACCTCCAAAAATATTGCACAGTGCAAGCCAAAAACTCCAAGCTTATTGGGATTTTCAAAAAAAGCATGCTGCGTTTAAGAGAGAGACACAACCCTCCATTACCCTCTACTATGCAAAATACTCCAAAGATTTCATAAATCTCCACGAACGTCACTTCTTTGACTACGCCACAAAAGAGATTCAAGAGCGTATCTTTGGAGTGAGCATCTGGGCAGAGCTTGAGATGCAAAGCCCAAAGCTCTCAAAAGAGCAAGGCATATCAAAAGGGGTGCTGCGTGTCACAGTTGCCAAGAGCTACCTTGATGGACACACGCAGAGCATCGCACTTTTAGAGTTTGACTACATCAACTGCTTCTACAAAGATCCACAAACAGATCAGATATTTGCAACTACAAAGAGTGATCTTCAGAAGTTCTTAGGCGAAAAAATGTTTCAAACACTCTGTGAACGTTACTATGCACTCTTTGGAGTGGATGCTCAGGATGAAAACGCCATAGAGCATCTTAGCAGAGAGTTTACGTTTGATGAAGGGGATCGCGGTGCGATTTTACACCTACGAGAGTTTGCCATTGCACCTAGATTTTCTCAAAAGATTTTGCCAGAGCTTATCAAAGCGCTCTATGATCTGATCAATTTTCATAGCGGCTCCTCATTTCCACTCTTCTCTTGTGTTTTTGATGGAGATATCATTCTCAATGAAAAACTTTTCCCACTTATAAAATCACCGCTTTGTACACTTATTTCAAGCGAGTTTCTTCACACAAAGATGCAAAAACTTCAAGAGCAAGAGGAGTACGACAGCCACTACAGATCCAACCCCTTTCACTACTACTCAAAGATGAGTTTTGATCCGCTTCGACCCATCTTGATCTATTAGTAGAAAAATAGAGTCATATTTTAGAAGTGTATGGCTATTTTTAGTATATAATCTTGCAAAATTTTATCTTCGAAAGTGGAGCGAATGTATGCATATCAAAACAAAAGCACAAACCTCTGCAGATGTTTACGGTTCGAAGATCTATCTTCTTACCATCATCGATGAGAAACGAACATCTTGGGAGTTTTGCATGCGTATACTCACTGAAGTTTTTCACAAAAACTCTCAAGAAGCAGCCGCAATCGCTGAGGATATCAACAACTTCGGTGAAGGAATTTGCGGTGCTTACACTTTTGAAATAGCAGAAACAAAAGCGGCTATCGTAGAAAAACTAGCACAACGCGAAGAGTTTTCACTGCGTTGTCTTTTAGAGCAGCTCTAAAGAGATTCAAAGAGTTTTAGCTCAAAGAGTAGCGAGCGTTTCAAGCGCTTGCTCAAACTGCTCTGGAGTGAGTACAAAGGTATGAATTCCAGCATCGATAAGCCCACCTATTTTATCCTCATCACTTGTTTGTACCAAAGTATATATCTGTGAATCACTTTTGAGCTCTTTGATCTGTTTCACAAAGGTGATTCCCTCTTCTACATCAAAACTCATATCTTTAACAATAAGATCGTAACTCTTGTTGTAGATAAGCTTGAGTGCTTTTTGATCATCTGCTGCAAAGGTTACACTCTCAAACGCAGTGTTAAAGAGTGCTGTTTTATACTCAAAACAACTCTGCTGCGTTTGAATAAAAAGAATGTTTTTTTTAGAATTTTGCATACTGTTTGCTCCTAAAAGATGTTTATATTTTTTTGCTTGTAGTTAAAAACTGCTTTGAGAAGATGTTGGCTTTTTTCTTAAAGGCATCAGCGATTTTAGGTGTGTAGACTCTATCGGCACTCTTGGCAAAGAGTAGCAGCCAGACATCTAAATGCGAGGCAAAGATTCGTGGTAGCTTCACATGCGCTCCTATAAAATTACCATAGTAAGTATCTTCTCCAAGCATCTTTGCTAGCCAAAAATCGGCTAAAAGATCTATGTGTTCAACCCAATCCTCTGTATCTAAATCGTCTCCAAACTCATTAAAAAAGAAGTGACCTATCTCTGGGTCGAGGATGGCGTTTTGATAAAAATCTCGCATCAATATTTGAAGATTTTCTCTGTTTATAGTCTCATACAGCACTCGCTTACACCCTCGTAGCTAGAAGTTTAAAAGCGAAATTATAGCAGATTTTGCAAGGCTTAAAGTGCTGTGTCCATTGTCTCCATATGATGAATGAGCCACTTTTTAAGATTACCCTCTATGTAGGCAATGACTGCGTTTGGTTGGAGATTTTTTTCATAATACTTGATCAGGGAGGCGAGTTCATGAAGATGTCTTGCATGCTCGGCTCTGTGGGGTGCGAACTTTTCAAAATCAGTTTCGCTCATCTCTTGCTCTTCAAGCGCGAAGTGCTCTTTCGTGGCTTCTAAGAGCTCTTTGAGTATCTCAAGCACCTCTTGCGTTTTTGCATTTTGGCAAGAGAGTAAGAGACGATTGACCAAGATCATCTCCTCTAAGTGGGCATTGTTGATCTCTGGGGCCTCTAGCATTGGTATTTGATCTTGTTGTAACATCTCTTCTCCTTGGGGGGCGGGTTCATTTTTGCGAGATACTACACTAAGTAAGCTTGTCTGGCTCTTGGATTTGACAAAGAGTCTCTTCCTCTCAGAAACTCTAAACTTTTGAGCCGTTATAATCTCGCAAAATTTTACCAAAACGCAATGGAGAGAGAATGCTAATTCAAGAACACGAAGTCCAACAAGTCCCAAACGCGATGATGAATATGCTCCACCAAGATGAACTTGAAGTAATAAACAACTTCTACAACGCCATCAAATCAAAAAACATTGAAGCTGCTGATGAGCTCTTTACACAGCTAATAGCTGAGATAGAGACACACTTTAAGAGTGAAGAGGAGATGATGGAGCAAGTCGCGTACAGCGATGCAGGAATGCACAAGAGTGATCATGATGCCATCAG
>CAZJRG010000023.1:0-19187 GCA_964548435.1 uncultured Sulfurimonas sp.
GCACACTATTTTGCGTATCACCAAGCGGAGTATCTATACCTTGAAATTGAACTTTTGAAGCTCTTGTGCCCACAGAGATAGTGAGGTCCTCTCCATCGCTACCATCAAGACCCGTAGTCCCAGCGACACCAGGGGCTCCTGTTGCGCCAAGTGCTCCATCTTCTCCATCTTCCATACATCCGCTCATGCTCATCACGAGTACGGCAGACGCTGCCAAGCTCAACCATCTTTTCATAATGCCATCCTTTTTTTATTTTTAGACGGCGAAATGGTAGGGTCAAAAAATTACGCCACCATCACATTTGAACGACAAAATGGTGATGAGTGATTACACCTTGGAGACAAAAAAAATGGTAAAAAAAGAATCAACTACAGCAGATCGCTGTAGTCGTAACGCAGGGTATCGAGGTAGATTTTTTCGCCAAGCAAAACAAATCGTTTATCTGTTGTAGCGATTTTTTTAACCTCATTTTTGAGTTGTTTACTCTCTTTGTCTGTGAGCTTTAGAGATTTGAGAAACTTTTTGAGCGAGACGATGTTGGAGACTTGGGTGCTCTGCTCGATCTCGGCATCAATCGCAACCTCCTCCTTGGCAGTGGGGGCGAGTGAGTGCATAAACTGCTGAGAAAGTGTGGAGAGTATGTTTTTTAGCTGTTCATCTTTCTCTTTGTAGATCGCTTCTATCTTTTGTTTCTCAGCGATAAGAAGCTGCTCTTTTTGATCGCGCAGGCTTCGTGTCTCATCTTCGAGTCGCTCTACGCGCTTTTGGAGCTGTGCATTTTGCTCTTCAAGCAGTCTGTAGTAGCGCTCATCATGTGGTGGCATTTTTGGGCGAGAGAGCTTTGTGTTTGATGGAGTCTGCTTCACTTCTCTCTCATCTACTACGACCATCTTTACACCGTTACTTACCACTACCTCTAAAGAACCGCGTCGGATTCGGTTGTGAATCGCCTCTTTGGAGACTCCAAAAAACTCCGCCGCGTCATTGACACTTAGCTCCATAACTGACTCCTTATCTCATATTGTCAAAGACTAAAGGTGCTTCCCACTCACCCTCGCGAACCATCTTCATCACCGCTTGAAGCTCATCGAGTTTTGCACCTTTAACGCGGATGCTATCGCCCTCTATCTGCGCGTTTACCTTGAGTTTGAGCTTTTTTATCTCGGCGACGATTTTTTTCGCCTCTTTGCTCTCGATGTAGTCGACCACTTTAAATGTCGCTTTTCTGTTGCCTCCGCTTGAGTCCTCTACTTTTTGTTCGTCAAGCACCTTTGAAGAGAGCCCCTGTTTTAAAAACTTTGCGATGACTATATCTTTGAGGGCATCGAGTTTGTTGTCCGAAGATGCTATGAGTGTAAGTGTTTTTGCTTTTTCGTTAAAAGTGACTTCATAGCTTGTACCCTTGAAGTCGTAACGGTTTGCAACCTCTTTATCTACCATATTGATAGCGTTTTTGAAGTTTTGCATATCTATCTTTGCTGTAATGTCAAATGAGTGCTCTTTTGCCACTGTTTGCTCCTTGTTTGTAGTGCGTTTGTGCTGCGTTTGTTATTTTTGTTAGTGCATTATAGCGTTTTTAAAAACTGACCTGTTTTGCTATTGCTCATTTATACACATCTTTTCTATGAGAAATTTTGATAACAATAAGTAAAACTTCATCTCCTTTAACCTCATAAATCACTCTATAATCAGCGATGCGTAAACGATAATAAGGAGAGAGATTTCCCACAAGAGGCTTTCCGATATAGGGATTTTGTAAGAGTTTATTCTTTATAACTTCTAAGATTTTTTTTTGCCAAACTCTATCAATCTGTTTTAAGTCTTTAATTACTTTATCGTCAATAAGTAACTTATAACTCAAGAGCTTTCTCCAACTCTTGGAGTGTTATAAGATTTTTATCTTCTGCATTTGTGCGTTTTTGCACTTCATAATACTCTTGCATATCATCAAGATAGTTTCTAAGTGCCTCTTTTACAAAAAAACTTTTAGGTCGTTTTGTCGCTTTTGCAAGAGACTCAAGTTGTAGTTCCAAACTGTTATCAAGTCGTATAGAAAGCATCTTTGCTCCTTTGTGTATTACATGTCATACAATTGTAACACGTTTTAACTGACTCTATCTAGTGCTTACCATGACTTTAAAACACAGGGCTTCCATCAAAGCCGCCGCCAAAGCTTCCAAAACTTGGATCCATAAAGCCCTCTTGGGCTGATTTTGCTCGAAGTTTTTCTATGTCCATCTTTGAGGAGATACCTTGCGGGCAGACCACTGTACAGCCGTTGCAAAGTGTACAGTCCCAAACGCCATCTTTTTGAATGTGTGCTATCTTCTCGCTCACACCCCCTTCACGTACATCACTCACATACTTCCAAACGCGAGTGAGCGCAAGTGGACCTAAAAACTCCTCATTTACCACATAAACGGGGCAAGCGGAGTAGCAAGCACTGCAAAGTATGCAGTCGCTTTGAAGCTCGTTTTTATGGGCATCTTCTGGAGAGATTTCTGCAGGGGCTTTTGGCGTTTGTGTGAGCCATGCTTTGGCTTTGGCATTAAATGCATAAGATCTGTCGAGATTGACTACTAAGTCTCTGAGCACTTCGCTGTTTTTCAGCGGTGCGACTTCGTCACCATCTTTTACTTTGTAGCTACAGGCAAGCACCTCTTTTTCATTGACCCGTACCGCACATGAACCACAAACACTGCTTCTGCAGCCACTGCTAAACGTGAGCGATCTGTCGACCTTGGTTTTTAAAAACTCAAGCACCTCCAAAAGTGTCGCATCTTCGACTCCATACTCAAACGCCACTACTGTTTCGCCTCGTCTAATCTTTATCTGCATCTCTCTCTCCTAGACTCTATAGTGAGCACCCACACTCACATCACGTGCTATCGCCGCACTCACAATCTGCTCACAAAGGGCTAACATATTTAAAAACTCTAAAAACTCTACACGATTTGTGTTGTACTCTTTTGATCTATCGCTTATACCCATTTTTGGTAGGTTCGCTCTGATCTGTTCTACTCTTTTTTGAACGCTGTGTAGCTCCTCTTTAGTTCTTACAATGCCCACCTTTTCGTAAAAAAGTGTTGCTATCTCATCACGAACTTCATAAAAGTCTATCTCAGGATCACTGACACCATCAAACATAGCAGAGTCACCAAAAGAGAGTGGCGTTTGCATCTGTTTTGAAGTTGCATAGCTTGCGGCGTTTGCCCCAGCAACTCTTCCAAAAACCACTATCTCTAAGAGAGAGTTTCCTCCGAGTCTGTTTGCACCATGGACATTGTGATTTGCAGACTCACCACAAGCAAAGAGTCCAGCGATGTTAGTGCGTGTTTGCATATCTACCTCTATGCCGCCCATAGTGTAGTGTGCGACTGGTTTTATGGGGATGAGTTCACTTACTGGATCTACATTTTCATAAAGTTTTGCGAGCTTTCGCTCTTGAGGAAGGTGCTCATTTATACGCTCCTCTCCGAGATGTCTGATGTCCAAAAAGACCGACTCGCCTTTGGCAATCTCTGCGTTTATGGCACGGCTTAACACATCACGAGGAGCGAGCTCATCGGTAAAGCGCTCATGTTTTGAGTTGAGCAGATAGCCCCCTTCGCCCCGAGCTGATTCGCTGATGAGAATGCTTGAGTTTTTAAGACCTGTTGGGTGAAACTGCACAAACTCCATATCTTTAATTTTTGCGCCTGCTCTTTGTGCCACAGCGATTCCATCTCCAGTCGAAGCCTTAGAGTTTGTAGAGTATTTGCCATAAACGCGGCTATAGCCTCCTGTGGCGATGATGACACTTTTTGCCTCATAGATCTCTCTTTCGCCACTGCGAATATCTAACACTTTTGCTCCACAAACGCACCCTGTTTCATCTTTTAAGAGTTCGAGCAAAAACTTCTCGGAGTGCATCTCGATGCCTAACGCATTGCATCTATCAAAGAGTGTATGGAGTATCTTCAGACCTGTATAATCTTGTGCGTAACACGCTCTAGGTGCACTCGCACCCCCTAAGCCTCTTTGCGCGACTCTGCCATCTATTGTACGTGAAAAACAGACCCCTATGCTCTCAAGCCATGCTATCGCTTCAGGGGCTGCTTCACACATAAAACGCACCGCCGCTTCATCTGCAAGTCCCTGTGCCGATTTCATTGTATTTTGCACATGAGACTCCACGCTATCTTCACTCACATTTGCAAGTGCTGCGTTTATGCCCCCTTGTGCCATACAGGTCTGGCTTCGTGTTGGGTACTCTTTTGTTAGCACGCACACATTTGCCCCAGCCTCATGTGCGGCAATGGCAGCACTAAGCCCTGCACCCCCTGCACCAATTATTAAAACATCACTTTTCATTTTCTGCTCCGCTGCAATTTGCATGGATTATACCATAAGAGAGAGAGCCCAATAACGTGCTATTCTCAGGCTTGCAACGATGAGAAAAAAGGTAAGCAACCGCAATCGGAGCAAACCTGCAGCAACTGTAAGAGGATCACCTATGATGGGAAGCCATGAGAGCAAAAGTGCGCCATAACCCCATCGCTGTGCAGATGTAAACGCAGCTCTGCCAAATCTGGAAGAGTCAATTTTTTGATGATATTTTTCATAAAGGAAGTAACCAAGTCCATAGTTGAGGAGTGTGGCGAGAATATTGCCACTTGAAGCAAAAAGGAGTGCAGTTTGTAGTGGCATTGCGTTTGTGAGTGCTAACACAAACGCAGCCTCAGAAGAGAGCGGAAGCAGTGACGCACCCAAAAACGCAGCTACAAAAAGAGAGAGCTCCTCCAAACGCAGCTCTTAAAATGTCGTCTTTATGTTTGTGATGATGGAAGCAATGAGCCGCTCTCTAGCCTCCACAGAAGCCCATGCAATGTGCGGTGTGATGTAGAGTCGCTCTGTGTTTTTGACACTTAAGAGTGGGTGCTTAGCTTGCATCGGCTCTTGTGTGAGCACATCAAGTCCAAAGGAGAGATTTTTCTCATCAACAATGCGAGCGACGGCATCTTCATTGATAATGCCGCCGCGACCAAGATTGAGAATGACTGCACCCTCTTTGGCATTTTGAAGCTGTGCATAGTCCAGAAGGTTGAGTGTTCTCTCATTGAGTGGTGCATGGATGGAGATGATATCACAAGAGCTTAACATCTCATCGAGCTCCATTCTTCTGTACTCCTCTTTACGTTCAATAGCAGTTGTGGAGTAGTAAGAGACCTCTGCACCAAAAGCACGTGCTACATTTGCAACCCCTCGCCCAATGGTGCCAAGCCCAATAATCCCCCACTTCTTCGACTTGATTTCGAAGTATGAATGCGAAACATCTGTAAAGATAGCACTCTTTGCATAGCTGCCATCTTTGACAAAACTATCATAGTAACGCGAATGTCCTACAAGATAAAAGAGCATGGAAAATGTGTGCTGAATAACCGAATCTGTAGAGTAACCAGCCACATTTTTCACCTCGATCCCAAGCTCTTTTGCAGCGTTTAGGTCAACATTGTTCATGCCAGTCGCGGCGATGCAGATCAGTTTGAGATGCTTACATAGTTGCATATGCTCTTTTGAGATAACAACCTTGTTTGTTACTATAACAGTGGCGTTTGTTATGCGCTCTTGCGTTTGTGATGGAGCGGTGGTCTCATAGAGTGTTACACTCCCAAGACGATGAAAAGCACTTAAATCGGTATCGCCAAAGGTGAGTGTGTCGAGTAAAACGATCTGCATCACTTAAGCGTCTTTTACTTTTTTGATAATTTCACGAGCCTTTGCAAGTGCCGCATCTACTTTGTCAAAAACAAGCGCTACAGCCAAACGTCTCCCTTTGTGCGCTTCAGGTTTTCCAAAAACGCGGACATAAGAGTTCTCGCTAAAAAGTGAGTCATCCACCTCGACCACTGGAGCGACATTGTGAGCCTCTGACTTAAACGCCGCCGTTGCTCCCTCACCATAAAATGTAAATCCAAGCGGCAGACCAAGCACTGCACGAAGATGTAGAGCAAACTCGCTTTGCGACTGTGTTATAAGTGTCACCATTCCCGTGTCGTGTGGACGCGGAGAGACCTCTGAGAAGTAGACCTCATCCCTTTTGACAAAGAGCTCCACACCAAAAATTCCCTGACCGCCTAGACCATCGGTGATAGTTTTTGCAATCTCTTGCGCTTTTTGTTTTGCCACAGCGCTCATCTGAGCAGGCTGCCATGAAAAAACATAATCGCCATCTCTTTGCTCATGACCTATTGGCTCACAAAAGAGCGTCTCTTTGCCATTTCTTGCCGTAAGCATGGTGATCTCATAGTCAAAATCAACAAACGCCTCAACAATGAGCTCACTCGCATCTCCCCTCGCCTCTTTTGCCATCTCCCATGAGTTTGGAATGTCAGCTTCGTTTCTTGCGACCGACTGTCCATGTCCCGACGAAGACATAACAGGCTTGATAACGCAAGGAAAACCAAGCTCTTTTGCAGCTGCTAACATCCCCTCTTGTGTCGTGACAAATCTATAAGGACCCGTTTTGAGCCCTAACTCTTCAGCCGCGAACATACGGATGTTTTTTCGATTCATCGTTTTGTTGACCGCCTCTGCGTTTGGAATAACATTATACCCCTCAGCTTCAGCCTCAAAGAGTGCCGCGATACTTATGGCTTCGACTTCTGGCAAGATGTAGTCTGGTTTTTCACGGCGGATAATCTCTAAAATCGCCTCTTTATCTTGCATATTTACAACATATGAGCGGTGAGCCACTTGATGAGCGGGAGCGTTTGCGTACTTATCGACCGCGATGGTCTCAAGCCCTAAACGCTGTGCTTCTATGACGACCTCTTTGCCGAGTTCACCTGAGCCGAGTAACATGATTTTTTTTGAGTTTGATTTTAAAGGGGCACTAAATTGCATGGGAGTTCCTAAAAGAAAAATATAGCCAAAATTATATCGAAATGATTTTTAAGAAGAGGCACCCTCTCCCTTAAGAGAAAGAGGGGAAAAAGCTACTGTTTAAGCCCTATAAGGGTCTGAAGGAGCTGATCTGAAGTGGTGATGGTTTTACCATTCGCCTGAAAACCACGCTGAATGATGATGAGCTGCGTGAGCGCTCGCGAGAGGTCGACGTTTGAAGCCTCTAACGCCGCTGACTGGATAAACCCGCGTCCACTTGTCGCCGCCGTTCCGATGATAGGATCTCCGGAGTTGGCTGTTTGTATGTAGACATTTCCACCCTCAGTAGAGAGCCCTTCGTTGTTGGTAAACTTCGCCATAGCGATCTGTGCTAGACCAAAGGAGCGACCATTTGAAAATGAACCCACCAAAGTACCACTCTGATCAATTCTTATCCCAATGAGATCCCCACCCGTAAATCCATCTTGAGAGATTCCCGATGTAGATGACTTTCTATCAAACGAGGTCATCCCGTCAAACGCGTTGGCGGTTCCAAGCACAAGATTTACCTGCTGGTCAGGTGCTGAACCGTTATTTCCACTAAACGAGAGGTTTGGCGGATTAAACGTTGCGAGCGATCCGTCGTTGTTAAAACGGATCGAACCCTTTTTCTCATAGGTCGGTGCTATGGTGTCGATAGTGGCAGGTTGCGGCACGGTGATGGTCATCTCCCATGTACTTCCCGTCGTAGTATCGAGCGCAGTTTTTCTAAACTCCAGACGAAGCGAGTGTTTTGACCCGAGTGAGTCAAAGATGTCTATGGAGCTTGAGTGTGTTGCCACGTTAAAGCTTTGAGAGATCGCTTTACCAGCCGTTCCCGCCGCAAGTGTGGCGTTCATCGCTTCAAGATTTCTCGTAAAGAGAGGGTTTTCGGTGATCCCTCCCCCTGAGAGACCTGTGATTTTGAGGTTAATGTCGGTACTTGTCGCGTCTGCGTTAGTCAACTCAAATTTACCCTGCTCATTAATCTCTACTTCAACATTAACCCCGCCATCCGCGTTTGCTTGATACTCAAGCGCTTCGCGAAGCTGTGCTAGAGTTGTGAACTCTTTATCAGCACCCGTTCCAAGAGTGGCACCCGCTGGGTTGTAGGTGTATCTCCATGCGGTCTGATCGGCTTGACCCGCCGTAAAACCTGAGTTTGCCGTCGCGCTCAAGATGTTGATGTTGTGCGATGCGTTTTTATCTCCATTGGTGTTGACGAGATTGATGCGGTTGTCAGCCGCATTTACGGTTGCCGTTATACCCGTGATGGAAGATTTCGCATTAATCGCGGCAGCTTGAATGGAGGCGTTTTGCGCCGCCGTATTTCCCGCTAAAAATGAAAAATTGACCGTCTCAGTAGTACCATCATCAAGAGTAAAGACCACATTGCCAGCACCAGCACCCGCCGCCACTGGGTTTGTAGAGGTTACTGCTGAGTTTACAAACGATGCCCAGACCCCTTGGCCTGTTTGGAGCGAAAACGCCTCGCCTACTTCATTGAACATAACGCCAACATTTCCTGAAGCGATAGGATTGCCATTTTTATCCACCGCTGGAGTGGCTCCCGTCGTTCCTGAAGCAACCGCATATGCAGGTGAAAAGCTCTCTACAAGAGGCCCTGAGTTAAGGTTGGCTTTGAGTACAACGGCTTGTGTTGGGTTTGCTGGCGTTGTAAGCCCTGGTGGGATATTGATGTTTCCAATTGGTGCCGTGGCATCGACTTTTCCCGTCACGGGATCTCTTAGCCACCCTTGTGCCACAAAGCCGTTGTTGTCTACAAAGTTTCCGCCAGCATCAAACTTAAAGTCCCCTGCACGAGTGTATTTGTAAGTGTTTCCACCATCTGGCGAGATGATGAAAAAACCATCCCCTTGAATAGCGACGTCAGTGTTTTTATCGGAGTTTTCTATAGAACCCTGTGAAAAGATACGTGTCATTGAGCTTACAGAAGAACCAAGACCGACTTGCACTGGGTTTTTACCGCCGAGTTGACCTTGAGGCGCAGTTGCGATGGCTTTTGTCTGCGCCAAGAGATCTGAAAAGTTGGCACGAGAGTATTTAAAACCTGTCGTATTGACATTGGCAATATTGTTTGACTCAACGTCCATTGCCACTTGATGTGACTGGAGTCCTGAAACTCCTGAGAATAATGACTTTAACATCTTTTTGTCCTTATAATTTATTTCATAAATTTTAAGGGACCATCTATTTGATAGTCCCGCAAAGGAACAAGTCCCTTTACTCCGCTTACGCCGCTGTGGCGACTAAAGAGAAGCTTTCACTTCCTAATAGTCCCGCAAAGGAACAAGTCCCTTTACCGAGAAGGAACATACTCGTCACTCCGTTTAAGAGCACTTCCTTAACATTTTTTCTTTCCTAGTAAAAGATAATTAGCACTTAGTGTACCAACTTTTCAAAAACCCTGTTATGCATCCATCTGGAGTGCTTTTTGCATCATCTGATCAGCCGTTGTGACAGACTTTGAGTTAGCATCAAAAGAGCGTTGCAAGATAATAAGGTCAGTAAGACCGACACTCAAGTCGACATTGGATGACTCAAGACGAAAATTGACGATATCTGTTCCGATGATGTTGTTTCCCTGCGCATCTTTGTAAAATATAGGATCACCACTGTTACTTGAGGCTTGAAAACGTGTACCGCTCACACGCTCCAATCCCTGATCGTTTTGAAAGTGAAAAACAGCGATTTTTCCAACACTACTCTGCATACCGTTTGTAAATGTAGCGATAACCTCGGCATTTTTGTTTATGGAGTAACCAAGCAAGTCTCCACCTATCGTTCCATCTGCCACACTCGAGCCTGGCGAGACGGGAATGTCTATGGAGACGATTCCATCATACCCTTGCCCAAGATCTATGGCAACGGGTGCGCCGTTGTTATTGATGGTGGTAAGCGTTGAACCGATGAGTGCACCCTGTGCATCAAACTCGACACGTCCTCTCTGGGTGTCATAAACAGTCTGCCCATCGATAGTTTGAGTCGTGGCGACAACATTCCACTGTGTCCCTGGAGGGTTTTGCACTGGATCTTTTGTAAATTCTAAACGCAGGTGATTTTTGTTGTTTTGTGGATCAACGACACTTGCACCCACGGTTATCACCCTATTTCCTTCTTCGCCCGTTCCAAGATTGGCTATAAACTTCGCATTGGTCGATGGTTCTGGCGGGTAGGTAAGTGTTTTTGGAAAACGCAGCTTCTCTTGGCGTGCAACATCCGCAAGAGGAATGGAGTCCAGACGGCGTGTGAGCACATCATCATCACTTATGTTGTCTCCCATTGTTCCTAGCACATGGTAGCCATCGGCACTTACAAGATCATCATTTGCATCAAAGCCAAATGTTCCATCGCGTGTATAGAGTGGTTCATCTTCACGCTGAATACCAAACCATCCCCCTCCCAAGATGGCGATGTCGGTGCTTCTATCAGAGAGTGAGAGAGAGCCTTGTGTATTTACCATCGCTGAAGTCTGCACCTGTACACCCACACCAACACTATCATCAAACCTTGAAGTGGTTGATGCCGCCTTTTCAAACAAGGAGGCAAACTCTGTCGTGTAGCCGCGAAAACCTGTTGTGCTCACGTTTGCCAAGTTGTTTGAGAGTACATCTATGCCCACAGAAGCATTTCTAAGCCCCGAAATACCAGTATAAAAAGCTTGCGTCATCATGGCGAAACTCCTTTAGTAGATCTCTTTTACATTCTCAAGCGGGACATAGTTTGATCCCACTTTGACAAGCGTTTTACCACTATCAAAACGCACCGACTCTATAGGGTATGTTCCCATGCGCGTGGTCTTTGCTTCGCCTGCTTGGTTGTTGTAGCTGGCTGTGACATAGTAAACACCACTGCTTGCGTTTGTTCCGCTTGTGAGTTTTCCATTCCAGTCAAACTGGTAAACGCCAGCACTGTTCTCCTCAACTGGCATAGTGCTGATGATGTTGCCGTTGCTATCGAGGATCTCTACCGTACCGCTCTGTATGGACTCTGGAAAATAGATCTCAAAACTCGTCTCGCTCCCCTCATCATGTCCTATGGCGTTACTCCCCAAGTCTGCTGTTTTGCCGATAGCGGAGACGGTGGAGAACTGCTGTGCACTCCCTAAAGACGCGGCAAGATCTTCGAGCGCTTTGTTGGTATTTTCAGTCGCTTCAAGTGCTGCGAGCTGTGAAGTTTGTGTCAAAATCTTTTCACTATCCATCGGCTCTGTAGGGTCTTGATTTTGAAGCTGCACCAAAAGCAGTGTCATAAAGTCATCTTTACCTAGAGCGGTCTTATTCGCTGGATTTGTTGAGGCAACAGCCTCCGTGTTGGTTGCTGCGTTTAAGCCTGTTGATGTGATTGCCATAACCTATCTCCTTTTCTTTGCTATGCGTAGTGTGCCACTACGATCTCTAAAGAGCTTAGTATCTCCTCAGAGACCTCCTCTTTCTCAAAAGCACTGTAACTCTGTCGTGCCTCTTCTCTTTTATGCTGGCTACTTTGCTGTTGTGAAGCAGCCGAATCACCCTGTTGCGGTGTATTACTAAAGTTCAAAGTAGCATTATTTATTCCATTGTTTGCAAGCTGCTGTTTGAGATCTGCTGCATGGATGGCTAGGGTGTTTATGGCTGTGTTGTTCGATGTGAGTGTCACATGCAAGTTGCTTCCTCTTTGCACTACTGTAAGATCTACCTCACCGAGTCGTTGTGGGTTGAGCTGTACCTTTATGCGGGTAAATGGAGATTTATACTCCTCTATGGCAGACTTTACGTCTTGTGAGAGATAGCGCATCATCTGCTTGGCTTCGTTTATCTTCACCTCAACACTCTCGGCTTTGGATGTAAGCTGTGTATCAAGCTTACTGAGTGTGCTTGGCTCTTCACCCTGTTTTGCCTGCAAAAACGACTCCAAAAATGCCTCATTTGAACCGTTTAGCTGTGGCTGCGTTTGTGTAGGAGTGGGTGCTATTACCTTTGCAGTCGCGACTGAGAACTCTGGTGTAAGTGCTGTTTGGCTCTTTTGTGTTCCTTGAGTTCTTAGTAGAAGTTTGAGGTTTTCATCTGACTTCTCTTTTGGTTTTTGCACATCCGCAGTTACTGCTTTGGTGAGTGTCATCTCTTGGGTGCTCATCTGTGTTTTTTCAAGTGCTTTTTGGAGCGGCGACTCCTTTGACTCTGCTTTTTGTTCGCTTGGCTTAATGGCGATTTGCTCATCTACCGTCTTGGTAATCTGCTCGCTTTTTTGCTGCGTTATGCCTTGTGATGCAAGGGGTGTCTCTTTTACTTTTTTAGCTACTTGAGCCACTGCTGGCTCTTTTGACTCACTCATTTTTGCATCTTTTTGCGTTGACTCTGTAGCTCTGTTTTGCGTTTGGCTCTCCTGCGATGTCCCAACAAGTGATACCTTAAACGCAGGCTTGACCTCTTCAAGAGTAATTTTACTCAGATCAATTCCAAACTTTTGTGCCACTTCGCTAAGTCCTTTGAGTGTTTTTGGCAGCTCTGCGATTTCAAGTTTTTTGTACCCTTCCGTCTGCATTATCTTTGTTTTGAGATACTCTTTTGCTTCACGAATAAGCACTTTAAGTTCGCTTGGTGTGAGTGTTGTAGATGTAGCAATGCTCACCTCGGCACTGCTAGCAAAACTCAAAAGATCACTCAGTGTTTTAGGTGCGGCACTCTTTTGTGTGCTAGCTTGTGTTTTGGGCTGATCATCTGTCTGCTTCAATGTCGATGTTTGAGCTTTTGCGATAATGCCTAGAGAAGTTTTTTGCAGTGGCGTTTGGAGTTTTGTGTTTGCACTAGAGACTCTTTTTTGCTCTAAATTCTCCTGTTTGGGTGCTTGTGTACCCACAAGAGGTGTGGCTGTCTCTGCGGTTTTTTGACTCTTTACATTTTTGCCGACAATGGCAAAACTCTGCAGTAACTGCGAGAAGGATAGTGCCTCTTTTTGGAATTCGGCTTCGCTCTTTGGTGCGATACTAAGGGGTGAAGATGACTGTGTTTGTGCTTTGCCTTTGAGAACTACCATCACAAATCCTTATTCTGCGTTTGCATATTTTTTTGAAAAAATTTAGCACTTTTTGTTCCATCTTTTTTTAAAAAATTTGTCTACAAAGCCGATATGATAAGTATGAAAAACTTGCCGCTCTTACTGCTATGCATGCAGCTTTTATCTGCTTCTACCTTCGAAAAAAAGCTCTCCAAAGAGAATGAAGCTGCAATGAAAAATAAAAAAATACAGTGCAGATGGGTGTGTGATAAGAAGCTCTACAAAGAGCAAAAGATCGAAGAGGCTATCTCTTTTTACAAAAATTCAAAAGATTATCACTTCTCCAAAAAAGAGTGGTAAATAGAGGATTTTTAGTAATCGCGGGTAAATCTATCGAGACAGTGCAGCTCTTTTTTTAAAAAGTAGTGCACGCTATCTTGCATATTTTCAAAGATCGCCTTTGGCGTTTCACCATCTGCAGGATATGAGAGTAAAAATGCACCTAAAAATCTACCAAAAAACTCATCAAATATCTTCTTAACGATCTCTGCACCATATTTGTCAGTATAAGGGAGTACGAAAAAGTAGTCGCTCCCATGATGCACAATGGCATCTGAAGTTCGAAGTATCTGCGTTAAAGAGTCATTGACGACATCATTAGGGATTCCAGTAAAATCACAATACAAAAGGGTAAAACTCTCAGCACGGTTCTCATCGAGTCTCTCAGAGATTCCTATGTTTAACGCCATCAACTGCTCAAAGTTGTCAAATGAAAAGTGTACCCCTGCCATATCTTCGCCCCTTCAAAAAAAGTTTTAAAGTATATCTAAAACTCTACACAACATTAAAGGCTTGTACCACATCACGTGAAGCAAAAGGCGTAGCCTCGTAGACTTTATCATCAAGACTCACCTCATAAAGCGCACCTACTTCTGCTTTAGTATATGTCAGCATCGCGGCTTTTGCCATCTCTATATCTTCATAGCTTGCATCTTTAGAGAGCAGACCGTGTGGGCCTGTCACCCCTAAAGTTTTGAGGTGAAAATACTTCTCATTCTCTACCGCTTCAAGCGCTTCATTATCCTCTTTATGTCTTCCTATGACTAACTTCGCACCCCCTTTGAGACGGAAGTGACGCCCATGCTTGATGACAGGAATATCACGCACTTCAAATGTGTCGTATTTTATGAAGTCAAACATCTTCTTGGCAAAACTCTCATCCGTCAAGAGACACCCGCCCCCTGGTGACTCAAAATCTTGCAGACCAAACTCACGAGCAAGCTCTAACTGACGGGAGCGATTTCTTCCTGTGATACCTTCAAGTTTGCTTCTATCTACCCAGCCTTGCTCTTCAGCAATCGTAGGAGCAAGATGTAACGCAGACATAGGTCGCAACAGAAGTCCATCACAGTTACTCTCATTGAGCACTGTCTGAAGTGCATCTTTGTTTTGGCTCATAGGACGTTGCCCCATCACTTCACCACTTATAAGAAAGGAAGCGCCCTCCGCCTCCATGACACGTTTTGCCACCGCAAACATCTTCGCATGACAATCGATGCAGGGATTAAAATTTTTCCCATACCCATGTTTTGGATCAAAGAGTACATCTTGAACATATTCACTCTGAATGTCCACAACCCTAAACTCGGCACCTACTTGCTTACACATATTTTCCATATGAGAGCGTCTATCTTTTGTGCTGCCAAAACCTGTGGAGATATTTATAGCCAGAACATCTATACCTTGATTGATGATGAGCTTAATGGCTAAAGTGGAGTCGAGTCCACCGCTAAAGAGTGCTACTGCTTTCATAGTTTATCCTTTGTTTGAGGTCCAAGAGCTACCTAAAAAAAGAGCTGTTTAACCCTTATACGCAACCAATTCACCCTGTTTTAATTTCGCAATTTTACCACGAAACTTTCGGATGTAAAAAGCTTTCTCTTCAAATGTGATGTTCTGCGAGAGGTTTATTTTTTTGAGTTCTCTTTCATAGTATCTTGTTAGAAAAGTGATAAGTTCCGCATTGAGAGCGGACTCATCTTCTAAAACCTTGATGGAGTCATCTACTCGAATGGAGGTCAAAAGTGGCGAGGAGAACTCTCCTTGGAGTGCTAGCGTGAGCTCTTGTCCATGAAATGCCATGATAGATGGGTCGAGCACATCTAAAATGTGGTCTATAAAATGGGGCTTTTCTATGACTGTCTTCACAAGAGAGAGCTCCCACATATCTCTATAACGCTGCTCCTGAAGCGGTGCTGTGCTTCTGGTTTTTGCAGGTGTGAGCCTCACAAGCGAAGGGGAGATGCCAAGCCCTCCCAAACGCGATGCGAAAAAGGTTTTATACTCCTCTTGCAGGAGCGGCGAGAGTGTTTTAAGATAAGCCACGCCCTCCTCCAAGCAGCGCTCCTTCTCTTGGGGATGACGCAGGTCGTAACTCTCTAAAATCGTCTCCAAAACAAACTCAATAAACCCTTTTGGATGGTGAAACATCTCCGAGAGCTCTTCAATACGGCGAGACTTTACCATATCGGCAGGGTCAAGTCCACCTTCAAAGACCACAACCCCACCTCGAAACGAACCCGCACTTAAAAGTTTTGAAGCCTTAAACGCAGCAGCTCGTCCCGCTTTGTCTCCGTCGTATGCCATAATGATACGCGCTTGACTCTTTCGAAGCAGTGGAAGGTGCTCTTGGGTGAGTGCCGTTCCTAGAGTTGCCACTGCATTATCGAAGCCTGCTTGATGGAGCATGACAACATCGAGATACCCCTCGGTGATGATCATCTCCCCTTTTTTGTGAATGGACTGCTTTGCATGGTGATAGGCATAGAGCAGTCGAGACTTGTTAAAAAACGCTGTCTCGGGAGAGTTGACATACTTAGCATTGTGCCCCGTGATGGTTCTGCCTCCAAAACCGACAATAGATCCATTTGCAGCATAGATAGGAAATGTGATACGTTCAATGAAACGTGCATAGGTCTGGCTTGTCTCTGGATTGTACCCAGCGACTCCAGTATCGATAGCCTCTTTGATGGCAAACTGCTGTGAACGCAAAAACTCCAAAGTCGCATTTGACTCAGGCGCATACCCGATACCAAACTTCTCTATGCTGCTCTCATAAACGCCACGATCTTTAAGATACGCCGTCGCGATTGCATTGTGTGTGAGCAGTGATTGATACCACTCACTGAGTCTCTCCATAAGATTTGAACGCGGACGGCTCTGTTTATTGTCGCTATAGCTGAGTGAAAAGTTGTAATTTTGTGCCAGCTTCTCTAGTGCTTCTGGGTAGCTTAGCTTCTCATACTCCATCACAAATCCGATGGCGTTTCCACTTGCTCCACAGCCAAAACAGTGATATATCTGTTTTTGCGGACTGACAACAAACGAGGGGGATTTTTCATCGTGAAAAGGGCAAGGTGCTTTAAAGTTGCCGCCTGCCTTTTTGAGTTCTACATAGTTGCCTATCACATCAACGATATCGATTCTGGCTTTGAGCGCTTCTATGGAGTCTTGTGTAATCATGGAGGCAATTATATCCAATTTACTTGGGCTAAAATTATGCTAAAATTTTTAAAACCACCCAAAGGAACACGATGTTAAAACCTCTCATCACTGCTTCAATCACACTCTTTTTACTTACAGGATGCTTCACAAAAGAGCCTCCAAAATGTTCAGACGACGATGTAAAAGAGACACTCCAAGGCATATACTCTGACCTCATCGCAAAAAGCCAGAACAATTTTATGGCTATGTTTTTACAAGCTCTTCCAAAAGAGATTGGCTCTTTCTCTTCAGTTCGTCCTGTCGCTTATGATGAAAAGGTAAAAATCCGTACTTGCAAAGCTGATGTCACCTTTGAAAACAACCAAACTGCAAGCATAGAGTACACAGTGCAGCTCAATGAAGAGGAGAGTGAGGAGTTTTATGTAGAGCTCAAAACAGACTTTTTAGAAGCACTGGTACAGCAAAGCATTATGCAGCAGATGCTTAACAAATGATTTAAGGGTGCCATCGCTCAAAGACAGACTCACAAAAGAGGAGCGAACCGCTGCTATAGAGTGGATCTATGATCGTTATGAGGGAGTGGCATTTGAGTAGGAAAGGGAGTCTATACTAGCTTAGCAAACACTCCCCTGCTATAATCGCAGCAAAAATTTAGGAGCTTTTTGTTGTGAATTTAAAAGAGAAAAAACTCATCATCTTTGACCTCGATGGCACGCTCATAGACAGCGGTCCAGACTTGGCACACTCCATAAACCTCATGCTTCATAAACTCTCTTTAGAAGCTTATGAGAGCGAAGTGATCGAGCGATGGGTCGGCAATGGCGCTCTTATGCTGGTGCGCCGCGCCCTAAGCGGCTCAGTCGTGCCAGATGATACTCTGGATGCGGAGTATGTAAACGCGGCTTTGAAGCTCTTTTTAGAGCTCTACTCACAAAACCTCTGCCGCCACACCACACTCTATCCAAACGTCAAAAACACCATACAAAAGCTCTGCGAGAGAGAATATACTCTCGCCATCGTTACTAACAAGCCCGCCGCGTTTGTACCTGAGATATTGACTCACTTTGGTCTTCTTAGCTACTTTTCGCTCATCTTGGGCGGTGATAGTTTAGATGCTAAGAAGCCCTCGCCAAAACCGCTCTTGCATGTTTGCGAGCAGCTGGGCTTTTGTGTAGAAGAGTCACTCATGGTGGGCGACTCAAAAAATGACATACAGGCTGCAAACGCGGCAAACATGGAGAGTGTCGCTGTGAGTTATGGGTATAACTATCAAGAGGACATTAGAGAGTTTCATCCCACTCTCTTAATAGATGATTTTGGAGTGCTTTTAGATTTATGAGAGAAAATGCCAAAATAGCCATTGTCGGGGGAGGAATTGCTGGAGCATCTTGCGCCTTGTACTTGGCTTCACTCGGAGCAGATGTTACTCTTTTTGAAAAAGAGTCAACACTCGTTTCGGGTCCTCCCATGTGTCATCTTCATGCTGGGGGCAATCTCTACCGCGAGATAGATGATGCGCAGTGCGTGGCTCTTTTGAAGCAGTCTATCGAATTAGCTCGTTTTTATCCTTATGGTGTGGACTTTCGCCCTACGGTTCTTGCCACACCCAACGACGATCCACAGCACCCCTCTTTGATGCTCCCAAGGCTTGAACTACTCAAAAATGAGTATGCAAAACTTGTAGAAGCAGACCCAAGTAACGCCATCTTAGGCGATGTGCAAGATTACTACAGATGCTACACAAAAGAGCAGATGTATGGACTCAAAGAGCTCCCAAATGTCAAAGAGCCAAAAGATGGCGATGAGTGGATGCGGGTAGTGGCAAAAAATATCACTCTCGAGAAGCTTCACTATCCGCTCATTTTAGTTCAAGAGTACGGACTCAATATGTTTCGCATCTCCGCTTCAGCTTCACTCATGGCAAAAAAACTCCCAAATCTTAAAGTGCTCACACAGAGCCAAGTCAAAGATGTGCTTCAAAAAGAGGACTCTTTTGTTCTCAACTATACTCACAAACTCACGACTCAAACACAAGAGTTTGACTACCTCATAAACGCAGCAGGATTTCGAAGTGGTATCTTAGATGATGCACTCACACTCAAACGCAAGCGTCTTGTGGAGTTTAAGGCATCGTATGTTGTTCACTGGGAGAGGGAAGATCTGCTTTGGCCTGAGATCATCTTCCACGGTCAGCGCGGCACACCAAAGGGAATGGCACAGTTTACCCCTTATGCAGATGGAAACTTCCAGCTTCACGGCATGACAGAAGATATCACACTTTTTGAAAACGGTCTTGTTTCAAGCTCGCAAGAGAGTGCACAACCAAAGCTCGATGAGATATTTTTACATAAGATAGATCGTGGTTGGCATAGTGATATCATCGAGCAGAGAACCCGTCTTGCCATAGAACATCTTGCACAGTTTATGCCTGCGTTTAGCACTGCTACGATCGCCTCAAAACCACTCTACGGAGCACAGCAAATTCCAGGATACGATAAAACGCTGCGTGCCTCGGAGGTCTCTTTTGAGTCCCATAACTATGCACGCTGCGAGATCGTCAAAGCCTCTTCCATCTTAACTATGGCAGATGCTATCACCAAAGAGCTCATTAAGCACTCCATGCTAGAAGCAGATACACAAGGCAGAAGAGAGTTTGAGAAGATCTCCTCCATTGATGCAGACGAAGTGACCGCACTTGCCCTCAAAATTGCAAAAGAGCGAGAGTACCCAGAAGCCATGGGTCGTGTAAACCGTGGCTTTGTAAAGATCTAAAATGGAATCT
>CAZJRG010000024.1:0-18769 GCA_964548435.1 uncultured Sulfurimonas sp.
CCTAAAGTTAAGTTAATAAATTGTCTTCTTTCCATGTTAATTCCTTTTTTTTATTTACTATTTTCAATCATATAATCTACGACTGATTTAAACTCTGTATCTGAAAGGCTTGCTCCACCTTTTGGAGGCATTCCGTTTATACCATTGATACCATTGCTGTAGACTTTATCCATACCTTTAGCTATTACAGCACCCCATGCTTTGGCATCTCCAACTGCTGGAGCTCCCATGCTTGAGTCAGCATGACACATCATACATGCTTCAGTGTATACTTTCTTAGCATCAAAACCAGTTGACTCTTCTACTGGTGGTAAGTCACGGGCAGTAGCCATCGGTGGGAAGAACTCTGCAATACCAGCACCCGCGATACGAGTAACTTTTGCAGTTTTATCTTGACAATCTTTCATACAGCGTTGTGCTGGGTCTACTTTTTTCCCACCAAAATTGCTTGGGTTTGCATAAAATGCACGAACATCATCTGGACCAGTAGGACCATCAATGTTTGGCTCAAAACCTTTCTCATTTGGTAGTTTAATTTTTAGCATATTCTCACGATTTAGTACAAAATCTTCATCAATTGCTTCACCATCGATTTCAATTTCGTTGATGTTCAACACATAAGCAGTAAGTGCATATGTCTCATCTGTACTTAAAGTCTTACTTTTTGGATGAGGCATACCATCTCTGATGTACCACCATAAAGTACTCACTTTTGGCCAATATGAACCAAATACACGTGTTGGGCCATCACCATCAGCATTTCTATATCTATTGTTTTTAAGTGTCTTATGCAGTTCGTATGCATTACCGCTTGAGAGTGCTGGATAGCCTCCACCACCTGAACCAAAGTCACCATGACACATAACACACTGTGCTTCATAAAGTGCTTCACCATCTGCAACAGAACCTTCACCCTCTGGAAGTCCTGTTCCATCAGGCATAACATCAACATCCCATGCTTTAAGTTCATTTGGAGTTGGTGCACGACCATTGTAAATCTTTTTAGCTTCAACTGCAACTTGAGGATTTACATAGTAAGGACCTGCTTTATCATTAACTACAGGGTAGATCAGACCACCATCTATGTTTGGCTTACCGTTAGTTGCACTCTCGCCTTTTGGTTCAGCACTTCCTGACATACAGCCTACTGAAAGTATTGCGACTGTAGCCGCTACTGAAGCTGATATGATTAATTTACGATCTAATTTGAACATGATTTACCTCTCCTGTAGCTGTTACTTCCCATGTCTCAACACCATTTCTGTGGTAGACAGATTCAACACCCATAATTTTTGTCTCTTCATCAATTGTCGGCTGAATATAACCCGCATCATCGCGTGCACGTGATGTAAGTAACAATACTTCGCCTTTTTTATATTTGTGCATATAGCTCCAGCGAGTCCATGATTTTGGTAGCACAAGTCCTTTGAGTTTTGCTTCAACATAAGTATTTCCACCATCAAATGAGAGATCTACTCCTGTGATAGTACCCATTCCAGACCATGCAAGACCTTCAATCTCTACGATGTCGCCGTCATTAAGATTTGTCCATGGAATCTCTGGTGATGGAGATGTTACAGTTGAGTTTACTTCATTTGCATAAAAGTGTTGAATAGCAATTCCTGAAGGTTTTAGAGCTGTATATTTTGAGGTTTCTTCTTTACAATACCATGGCTCAGTTGAAAATTCTAGACGCTTAAGCCACTTAACACATAAGTTTCCTTCCCAGCCTGGTAGTAAAAGTCTTACAGGGTAACCTTGCTCTGGGCGAAGTGCTTCACCATTTTGACCCCAGACAATCATTGCATCATCAAGAACTTTCTCAACAGGTACGGTTCTTCCCATTTCAGAGTTATCTGAACCTTCTGCTAACATCCAGCGTGCTTCAGGCTTTAAGCCTAAGTCCTCAAGAATCGTTTTAATGTAGACACCAGTCCATTCTGCAGAACTCATAAATCCTTTAGCAAATTGTAAGGAGTTAAATTGAGGTCCTCTCCACTCTTGCCCACCATTTGCAGGACACTCTATGAAGTGAGTACGAGTAACACTTGGGTATTTTTTAAGCTGCTCAAGTGTAAGCACTATTGGCTTCTCTACTAAACCATGAATCATTAAGCGATACATATTTGGGTCTATGTGTGCTGTCCCACCGTGTGAACGAGAGAAGAATAGACCATTTGGCGTAATAATTCCCATTGACTCGTGGATTGGAGTTACTGCAATAGATGCTCTATAGTTACCAGATGCAAGAAGTTTTGTATATCTTCTTGTAACATTGTGCTCGTAAGCCGATGGTACACCATAAAGATTTTTAGTTACTGGATCTCCCCATACTTGACCCCATGGTACATGGTGTGTTATAGCTGGATCATCCGCTCTGGCATTAGATGATATCAAAGATGTCCCAGCAAGTGCAGTTACAGATAGTGCAGCTGTTTTTCTGAAAAAATCTCTTTTGTTGACATCAATCTCTTGATTAGATTTTTTATTATCCACATTGTCTCCTTTGTAAATTATACTTTTTATATTTTATGTGTACACACTTTAACACTAACTTGATCGCTAGATGCAAAGTTTTTTTTACTCGCAAATTATGCCATTTTATACTTAAAGTACAAATATAGCTAAGCTAGCAGTATACTCAAAAAGCATACAACAATATAAACGCAATCTGATTAGATTATTTTAAAGTTACATATTGAAACACTTTATGTGTAAGAGGAGAGAGATTTTGATGTTGATTATAACAATATTTAATTTTTAATTTTTTCTATTATTGAAAGCACTAAATAAGCTTTCTCTTTTTTGTCACAATGTACGAAAATGGTATAGTTTTCAAAATCTATCTCTTTTATATTTTCATTTTGAAAAACTATAGAAGTTTTATATTTGTCAACTTTTGTGGGAATATTGATAACAACAGCATCCAAGTATGTTTTAAATCTTTTAAGCTCTTGGAGGTTGTTATCAAAATTTGATTCTAGGATAGTTTTAAGTTGTGTTTTGTAGAGTTCAGTACATAAAATTTGCATTAATTGGCTCTTTGAGATATCCATAAATCTAACTCTTGCATACATGAGGTGTAGTTCATGTATGTTTTTTCTTTACGAAGGTAGAGTAAAAGTTCATGTTTTATCTGTTCCATAAGTGCAGCTTCTATGCCCATACTCTTACCTACTCGTGATCTTCTATAGCTTTTCCATAAAGCTCATTGAGTTCACTAGAAAACTCTTTGATCTCATCTATTGCATCTTCATAGATAGTTACTTTGGCTTCGTCACTCTCCTCTTCTTGAGCTGCTGTAACAGCATCATTTAGAGACTCTTCCATCATGTGTGCTTTAAAAGGCATTCCATGGTTGTATGTTACTTCGCCACCAATTTTTCCTTGAAAAAGAGTAACCGCAGTCGCACCAACAAGTACAAGTGTGGCAATGTGCTCTATGATAGGTTTTTTAATTCTGCAACCTATTATTTTTACCAAGGCTATAATACTCATTGCAATAGCAAGATAGAGGCCTAAATCTTTATGCTCTCTGAGTGTATGTTGACCTTTTTGACTTAAATAGTCGTAAATTTCAGGTCCCGCTTGAGATCCTGTATACCATGCAGCTGCCATAGCGATAGCTGCCACAAGAAAGAGTCTTGAAGAGATTTTAGACATTCCTTCGCTTTTAGTAAACATATATATAAGCCCAAAAACGAGAGCGACTATTGGTAAAACTATAGCAAAATGAGCTGTAGCTGGATGTAACATATAATTCTCCTTTGTATCTAAAAATAATTGGCTTGCATTATAATAATTTATTATTTAAACAAAGCTTCTATTTTTTATCTATAGCTTCTTTAGCACTTTTGATTGCACTTTCAATTGCGACTTTTGCTACTCCCCAAGCCTCTTTACCCATTCTTTTTGCTTCCTGTGCTTTTGCTGAACGAATTGCAGAATCGGCTTTTTTTACGGCTACTCTTGCAAATGCAGAAAATTTTTCTCTCATCGCTTCTGCTGCTTCTTTAGAGATGTGGACAAGCTCCTCTAGGTCGTAGTGCATCTCTTTGTTGAGATCTAAAAGTAGCTTGCTTATTTGTGTTGAGGATTCGGATGCTTGGGTAGTGATTACCTGTGAAAAAAGTTTATCTGTTTGATTTAGATCAGCGATGATAGTGTCATAATCTTCAATAAGTATATGTTTTGCTTCTACTGGCATATAGGCTAAACGCTGTTTAAATCTATCTATAGAGCGTATAAGTCCTGTTCTCATCCCTTTGAGTGTTGCACTTAAAATATTGTGAGCTTTAGTAGGGGTCGCTTCTGATATCTCTATGGCAACACTTAAAATTGTTGCAAGGATTTTTCTTATTCTAATGGTATTGAGAGAGCCCTCTTTAATTGATTCAAAGGTGATCTCTTTGATTACCTCAGTGAGTGGCTCTTTTATGTCTCCTTCTTGCTCTTTTTCTAGTGCTGTAATAATAGCTGATTCGACCATTTCGCTTAGAATTTCATAAAGATCTATTGTCTGAAGTTTGACTTGATGTAGTTTTGAGAGTGCCATCTCTGAAGAGAGCTCTTGTTCGAGAGTATCAAAAATCTCATATTTACGATTTTGTAGCTCTTCAGATTTTTTCTCTAGAGCGCGCTCTATGGCATCTTTTTGTGCCAATAGCATCTCAACATCATTTTTGAGCATTGCTGTTTCAATTTCGATAATCGATGTTGCAAGTGTTTTCATCTCTGTGAGAGAGAGTTCATCTGCATTAATTGCGTTTTGAGAGAGTAGATCTGAAACTCTTTTTTGCAGAGTTACTTGGCGTTTGTCGTATATGTTAGCGATGTTGTCGTTGAATTGTCTCTCTTGCATAGTGACTCCTTTAAAGTACCATTTTTATATCTTGATGTTTTTTGAGTGCTTCGTAGATAAAAGTTCTGTCGTCTTCATTGTGCACCAACAAATCGAGATTCATACTTGTGTATTTACCTGTTTTTGAGCTGTTTGAGTGAGTCAGTTTGTGCTCTCTTTGGCTGATAACATCTCGGACGGCTTGCTCAAGTGCTCTCCTTTCAGTAGCTATAAGTTTGTAGCACCAGTTGCAAGGGTATTCAAGCACTAGTTTTTGATCGCTATCGTTTATAATCTCCATTTTTGCCTCCTGATTTTTCTTCAAGCTGAATGTTTCTGATAACCATTCCTTTATCGATTGCTTTTACCATATCGTAAATCGTTAAAAGTCCTATGCTGACACCTGTGAGTGCTTCCATCTCTACTCCTGTTTGTCCTGTGAGTTTAGTGGTCACTTGGAGTTTAAAACCTGGAAGCTCTGGAAGCTCTTCTACATCACAATTGATCCCACTAATGTTGAGAGGGTGGCACATAGGAATAAGTGTGCTTGTCTGTTTGACTCCCATAATAGCAGCTATAACAGCAGTTTGTAACACTGGACCTTTTTTGTTTTTTTCTTTAACTATATTGGTATAAGCTGCATCTGACATCTCTATAATACCACTTGCAATAGCTATACGGGTTGTTTGACTTTTGTCGCTTACATCGACCATTTTTGGTCTTTGATTTTCATCTAGATGTGTAAGTGTCATATCTTCTCTTTGATTTATTTGGGATTATTATAGCAAAGTGGCATTAATGTTGCAGCAAAAGGAGTGCTTTTTGATACTCTTGGGGATGATTGAGGTTAAAAAAACTCTCTTGTTCTTCAAAATCGACATAGTGTGTTTTGGCATTACTAAGCAAAAGAGCGAGTTTGTGATTTTGTTCGTTATGCATTTTCCAAAAAGATGGAAGCAGAGATCGATGATAGATTCCACACAGACTCTCTACTCCTCGTTGCGTTTTTGCAATGGTCGCATCGGATGTTTCTAGATCCTCCCAAAAGAGTCTCTTTATCTGTGCTTCTAAAACAAAGGGTGTATCAACACTAAGTACAAAAATCTTTTCGCAAGAGAGTTTTTCAAATGCAGTGATAAAGCCAGAAGTTGGAGCATAAGAGTTTTCAAATATAGCTAGATCTTGAAGAAAATTTGCTTTAAATGTGAACTTTTGCGGATCTTTTGTAACGATGTAAACATCTTCAAAAATTTGTGAGAGTTTTGAGTGTTGATACTCGGTGAGTGTAGAGAATTTGCCAAATGGAAGAAGTGTTTTATCCTCTCCCATTCGACTGCTTTTACCGCCAGCAAAGAGTATGCAGGGGGTTGTAATCATCTATTTTTTTATGAGCTCTGCTTCGATACGTCTGTTCGCTGCACGACCCTCTTTTGTTTGGTTGCTAGCTACTGGATTTGCTTCGCCTTTTCCTTCTGCAGAAAGTTGTGTAGCAGCAACACCACGTTTTTTGAGTTCAGCTACAACTGCGTTTGCACGGTTTTGAGAGAGCTTTTGGTTGTAAGCTTCGCTTCCTCTGCTATCAGTGTATCCAGTGATTTTTGCACTGTAATCTTTGTGAAGATTAAGGAAGTCAGCATATGTTTTAAGATCACTATTGGAGTCTGGAGTCACTTTAAATGAATCAAATTCGAAGTTGATTTTAAGAGCTGCTACTTTAGGGCATCCAAACTCATTAACTGTTGCACCTTTTGGTGTATTTGGGCACTCATCTTTTGCATTTACCACACCATCTTTGTCTGTGTCGTTATCTACAACTACAGGAGCTACAACTGGAGCTGGTTTTGGTGCTGGAGCTGGAGCAGCTACAGGAGCAGGAGCAGCTACTGGAGCTGGTTTTTGTGCAACTTCACCAAAAGAGTATGAAAGACCTGCCATAGTAAGAAGGTTGCTATCTGCAAATCCTGCATTTTCTGTTCCTGGTTTAGCCATGTATACAGCTTCAATTTTAAGTGCTAATTGATCCATAAGTGCCACTTTTACACCAGCACCTGCATCAAGAAAGAAACCGCTTTCATTTTTTGGTATTTCAGTTCTAACTTCTTCATAACCCGCACCAGCTTTGATAAATGGTGTTATGCTGTTTTGTTTGTCAAAAGTGTAAACGCCATTAAATGCACCACGAAGAATACCACTTTTTTCATCGTTAAGATATTTCGCATCATTCGAGTAAAATATTGAAAGCTCTGGAGAGAGTTTAGAGCCTGGAGTGTTTGCTTGAAGTTCAAGACCGTAAGCTGGATAACCACCGTTGCTAATATCGTTTTTGATACCTAAATTTCCTTCTGCAAGGTTATAACCTATCATTGGAGAGATTTCGTATTTGTACTCTGTTGCACAAGCAAGAGTTCCTAGGAGCGCTGGAATCAGTAGAATCTTTTTCATCGTATGTCCTTAAAATTAAAATTTTGGAATTGTATCAGATTATTGTTACATTTTGACCAAAAGTCGTGAGACTTTCGGTTTATCTTGGGTCTGAAATGTAACCAGTAAGTGCTGATATTGCCGCAACGGCCGAGTTTGCGAGGTAGACTTTGGAGCTACGGCTTCCCATACGTCCCACAAAGTTTCTGTTGGTTGTGGAGATGGCAACTTCGTCATCGCCTAAAATCCCCATGTATCCACCAAGACAAGCACCACAAGTAGGATTTGAAACAACGCCACCCGCATCGATAATAATATCCATGTACCCAAGTTTGTATGCCTCTTTTAAAATCTTTTGCGTCCCTGGCGTTACAATGAGACGAACATCTTCGTGTACCTTTTTGCCCTCCAAGATCTCAGCAGCAGTTTTTAAGTCCGAGAGGCGACCATTTGTACAAGAGCCAATAAATGCCTGATTTATTTTTATTTTATCTGCTACAGCTTGAGAGACTGGGTGACCATTTGATGGTAGGAAAGGGTAGGCGATAACGGGTTCAAGATTTGCGACATCGATCTCTAAGACCATACAGTATGCAGCATCTGTATCAGAGTAGTGAATACGAGGTTCGCGAGCAAGAGGTTTGTCGCTTAAAAACTCCTCGGTTACAGCATCATAAGCTACTATTCCACTCTTCGCACCTGCTTCAATAGCCATATTGCACATTGAAAATCTATCATCCATTGTCAAGTGCTCAATAGTGCTTCCTGTAAACTCCAGTGTCTTGTAGAGTGCTCCATCCACACCAATCATACGTATGATTTCAAGGATAATATCTTTTCCTGTAGTGTGTTTTTGTGGTTTACCACTGAGGACTACTTTGATAGACTCAGGAACTTTAAACCAGTTGCCACCTGTGATCATTGCAAACGCGAGGTCGGTTGAACCCATACCTGTAGAGAACGCTCCAAGTGCTCCATGAGTACATGTGTGCGAATCGGCTCCGATGATAACATCACCTGGGACAATAAGACCTTTTTCTGGAAGAAGTGCATGCTCGATTCCCATATCTTTTTCATCAAAAAAGTTCTTCATTCCATGTTTTTTAGCAAAGTCGCGTGAAATTTTTGCTTGATTTGCTGAGGCGATATCTTTGGCTGGAATGAAGTGGTCAAGCACTATTGAGAAGCCGTCTGGATTTGCTAGCTTTGTCGCACCACTGAGATTAAACTGTGAGATCGATATGGGTGTTGTGATATCGTTTCCGATAACCATATCGATATTACAACGGATGATTTCACCCGCATATACAGCATGACCGACATGCTGTGAAAATATTTTTTCTGTTATAGTCTGACCCATAGTCGTAAACCTTTGTCTTGTGATTAGTTGCGCGATTATAGCGTAATTTAGATCTCGTACTTGAGAGCTTTTTTTGTAAACTCTACAGAGCAGAAGAAGAGCGTAATGAAAATAGGGTTGAGTGTCACTACTTCATCTTCTAGTTTTTCAAATACTTTAAACTCGAAACCTAAGCCATCTTTTGGGTTTTGTGGCGTTACCAAAAACTCCACAGGCGAGAGGGTGCGAACCATGTTTAAAATGTTTTTTTTGAGTTTTTGATTTTGAACATTTAAGATGTTAAAGTCTGGCGTTTCGCTACTTCTATGTGCATCGAGTATGGCTTGGATGAGATCAACTTTGTCTTTGAAAACTACTTTGTTCCATTTTATGATGGTTTTGTTTGATGCTACTTGAGAGTTCTTTTCGGCCAAGGGATGAGGCTTTTTACTTCTCATCGCTTCTAAAAGTGCTAAAAGATAGTTTGTACCACCGATACTTTGCGCCCCTTTTGTGAGAAAAAGATGAAGAAATGCTTTTGTGTCGTCGTTGTGTTTGTTAAAATTGCACATAAATTGAGTATCCTTATATAGAGAGAGGATTATAGCACGCTTCTACTCTGTTTTAATTCTTAAGCCCAAAGTGGTGTCAGTTACCCTTAAGCAAATCGTAATTACAAAGCGATTATTATGTCAAAACTTAAAAGAGGACAAAATTTGTCCGATTTAAAAAGACTCTATTAAAATCGTCACCACATAAGTTTATGAGGTGAAATTATTATTACATATAAAGAGGTTACAATGCAGGTATATTTGGACAATAACGCTACAACAATGTGTGATCCTAAAGTTGTGGAAGTGATGCAGCCTTACTTCAACGAACAGTATGGAAACCCAAACTCACTTCACAAATTTGGATCTTCTGTGCATCCAGCACTTATGAATGCAGTCGATCAGACATATAAGGCACTTAACGCAGCAGATAGTGATGACATCGTTTTCACATCAGGTGCGACAGAGTCAAACAACTGGGTCTTAAAATCTGTCTGGACGGATTACATTCTGCATGGACACAAAAACCACATCATCACAACTGAGGTGGAGCATCCAGCAGTGCTCTCTACTTGTAAGTTTTTAGAAGATCAAGGTGTTAAGGTGACATACCTTCCAGTCAATCACGATGGCGTGGTTGAGGCGCACACGGTGAAGAGTTTCATCACTGAAAAGACTGCACTCGTGAGTGTTATGTGGGCATCAAATGAGACAGGAATGATCAACCCTATTAAAGAGATTGGTCAAATCTGTAAAGAGAAAGGTGTCCTTTTTCATACAGATGCTGTGCAGGCTGTAGGAAAGATTCCTGTTGATTTGCAAGATGTTCATGTTGACTTTTTGTCATTTTCAGCACACAAGTTTCATGGACCAAAAGGGATAGGTGGACTCTATATAAAAGATTCACAGCCTCTTACTCCACTGCTTCATGGTGGATCACAAATGGGTGGACGTCGCTCTGGGACACTTAATGTCCCTTACATTGTAGGACTAGGAAAAGCTATAGAGCTTGCGACGCAAAACCTTCAAGCGACCATGGCATCCATAAGAGCTAAACGCGACCGTTTGGAGGATGCACTCTTGGAGCTTCCAGATACGTTCGTCGTAGGAAATAGAAACAACAGAACGCCAAATACTATTCTTATCTCTATAAAAGGAGTCGAAGGTGAAGGTATGTTATGGGATTTAAATAACGGTCAAATCGGTGCTTCGACAGGTTCTGCATGTGCATCTGAAGATCTTGAAGCAAATACCGTAATGCTTGCAATCGGTGCGGACAATGAGCTTGCACACACTGGAATTAGGCTTTCACTCTCGCGTTTCACGACAGATGCTGAGATTGATTATGTTATTTCACACTTTAAAAACGCAGTTGGCAGACTACGTAGCATCTCTAGCTCTTATGCGGTTCAAAAACCGACAAAAGGCGGAGAGGTTCAAGAGTGTGAACTTCATCACCATTAATCGCTAAAGCGATTAATGGCACCTTTATCTATTGAGGAACGACATTTGAGCAAAAGCCCAAATGTCTACGCTAGCCGCTAAGGCACTAAAGCTAGCTTCTGCGAAGCAGATTTGATGATTGAAATTTATACAAACAAACAGATTATTTTATGAAATAAAATTAAGGAGAAAAAAATGGCAAAAGCAGATATGATTGGTGCGTCTTTATGGGACGCGTACTCAAACAAAGTTACAACTTTAATGAACAACCCTCGCTACCAAGGGGAGATTTTTGAAGCAGACGCAGAGTCTCGTGGGCACAAACTCATTGTAGCCGATTTTGGTGCGGAGTCTTGTGGGGATGCTGTGCGTCTGTACTGGGAGATCGATCCAAATACTGACACTATCATCGACTCAAGATTTAAGTCATTTGGGTGTGGTACGGCTATCGCGTCGAGTGATGTTATGACGGAGCTTTGTATAGGAAAAAAAGTTGAAGAGGCGGTAAAGATCACAAATCTTGACGTTGAGATGGCACTTCGTGATACTCCAGACGTTCCAGCTGTTCCACCTCAAAAGATGCACTGTTCAGTTATGGCGTATGACGTTATCAAAAAAGCGGCGGGTCTCTACATGGGTGTTGATGCGGACAGCTTCGAGACTGAGATCATTGTGTGTGAGTGTGCCCGTGTCTCGCTTGGCACATTAAAAGAGGTTATAAAGCTTAATAACCTTACGTCAGTAGAGCAGATCACAGACTACACAAAAGCAGGTGGTTTTTGTAAGTCATGTATTAAACCAGGCGGACACGAAGCGATGGATTATTACCTCGTAGATATCTTGGCTGACACTCGTCAAGAGATGGAAAACGAGAAGATGAAAGCGGCGGCTGATGCAAAAGCAGCCGGTGGCGGCAAGTTTGAAGATATGACTTTGGTTCAACAGATCAAAGCGGTTGATGCCATCATTGATGAAAACGTTCGTCAATTTCTTGTGATGGATGGTGGAGATATGGAGATCATCGACATCAAGAAAAATGATGAACACTTTGACATCTACATCAGATATCTTGGTGCATGTAACGGTTGTGCTTCAAGTGCTACTGGAACTCTCTATGCCATCGAGTCAACACTTCAAGAGAAACTCTCTAAAAACATCCGCGTTTTACCAATCTAAACACCCCTTGCTTCGGAGCTTCTCCGAGGCGATTCTTTTTTCTTTCGTTATAATCCCTACTTTAAACTCCCAAACGCAATCAACGAAAAGGAGTCATCTATGTATGATGAACTTTATGAGACAATAACACAAAGCCTTGTTGAAGATGGGTATGCCATCATCTCGGATGCGCTTCCCAAGAGAGTTACAGAGGCACTTGCAGAGTATGCTAGCGATAAGGCTTGCTATGAAAGTGCTGGCATAGTGGGTGGCGTTACAAAGCTTATTGACACGGCGCGCAGGTCGACGCAGATTGCATGGCTTGATGAGGATGGGGCAGTTCAGAGTGAGTATCTGGCGTTTAGTGCAGGACTGCAAGCCTATCTCAATCGCCATCTCTTTTTAGGGCTACACTATTATGAGGCACATTTTGCACTCTATAAAGAGGGTGACTTTTATGAAAAGCATCTCGATGCACTCAAAAACTCCAAAAATCGAGTGGTGACAACGGTCTACTATCTTGACGCGGCATGGAGAGAAGAGGATGGTGGAGCACTGCTCATTTTTGATGAGAGTGGAGAGGTTTTAGAGCGAGTTTTACCAGAAGCGGGGAAGCTTGTCATTTTCTTGAGTGAGCAGTTCGCACACGAAGTTCTTCCAACAAAACGTAAACACTATGCCATTGCAGGGTGGTTTCGTGTTGATAAACGCAGCTAAGGTTGGCATGATGAGAGAGATATCTTATCTTGCGTTGGGTGGCACGCTTTTTATGCCTGCAACTCATAAAAATCTTTTAAGTGTGGTAATTGAGGGTCGTTATGAAGGGCTAAGAAGTGTTGTAGTAGATACAGAAGATGCCCTTAGAAGCGATGCCTTAGAGGGTGGGTGTAGACGTATAGAGGAGCTCTTGCAACTCTACACACAAAAGAGCTTTCTGCTCTTTTTGCGTCCGCGAAACCCAGAAGTTTTAGCTAGATTTTTAGAGATGCCAGGGGTAGAGAAGGTGGATGGTTTTGTACTCCCAAAGTTTTCACTTTCCAATGCAAGGGAGTATTTTTCACTTTTAGAGAAAACGCAGCACCACTTTATGCCAAGTATAGAGGGCGAAGAGCTTTTTAATCCACAAAAACTCATAGCACTCAAAGAGTTGCTGCTTGCTTACAAAGAGCGTATTGTGGCAGTGCGTTTTGGGCTTGAAGATATGTCGCGTTTGCTTGGTATTCGTAAGTCATGCCAGGAGAGTATTTTTGATTTTGCCGCACCAAACGCAGCCTTGGGAAATTTTATTGGGATTTTTAAGAGTGCTGGTTTTGGAGTGAGTGGCGGCGTTTATGGCTGTTATGAGGATGATGAGGGTTTTGTGCAAGATCTTAAACGCGATCTCAAAGAGGGACTCTTTAGTAAAACTATCATCCATCCAAAGCAGATTGCACTGACAAACGAGCTTTACAAGGTCACAAAATGCGAACTCAAAGAGGCTCTAAGTGTGTTAAATGCCAAAGAAGCACTCTTTGGTTTGGATGGAAAAATGGCTGAAAAAAGCACGATGTCCGCGCATGCGCTCTTTATACGCAAACGCAGTGAAATCTACGGCGTTTTGGAGCAAGAGAGTAGTTGTTTGAAGCAAAATTTATTATAATAAGTGAAAAAATAGGGGATCACGGATGGAGCATGTACGCATAGGTAGACAGCCGATCTTGGACAAAAACTCTACCATTGTCGCTTACGCGCTCATGTATAGAGAAGAGATGCAAAACAGCTATACAAGTGCCTCGCTTATCTCTAATGTCCTTAACAAGTTTGGCAAGAGAGCACTTCTGGGTGAGAGGCGCGCCTTTGTGGTTGTGGATGAGAAGTTTTTACTACACGATCTTATACTCAGTGTTCCAAGTGAGTTTTTTATCTTTTCCATTTCAGGAGAACTCTCACTCACGCCTCGTCTGCAAGAGCGCATTGAGCTTTTGCACTCCAGAGGGTATGCACTGAGTCTTGAACATGCCAAAACACTTGAAGATTTTGAACCTATCCTAGCATTTCTTCAGTATGCCAAAATAGATATTCGTCAAGATATTGACACGGCGACCAAGGGAGTCATAGCAGAACTCAAAGTCCTTGGCATCACAGTAGTGGGAGACAATATCTACGACACACTTCACTACAATAAAGCCGTGGCACTTGGATGCGACTGGTTTGAGGGTTACTTTTTTGCAGAGCTTAAAATTGTAGAAAATGTAAAGTATGAACCCTCTTCATTTGAGGTGCTCAAGCTCTATCGTCTGCTTATGGATGATGTCAATATTGATGAGATTACAAAAGAGTTCGAGAAAAATTCAGAGATAACACTCCAACTTTTACAGTTTATAAACTCAGGAGCGTTTCACTTTAAACGCCGTATCGCCTCTGTGCACCATATTCTTACACTTGTAGGAAGAATTCCTTTGGCTCAGTGGTTGATGCTCATGATCTACTCTAAGTCAGTCTCCTCTGGAAAAAGCTCTTCAGCACTGATGCAGATGGTGAAAAATCGTACAGAGCTTATGCAAAAAATTGTGCTCTTAGTAGAGCCAAACGCAAGAAGCAACCGACTTGGTGAGGCATACTTCGTAGGTGTCCTCTCACTCATCGATCGTGTTTTTGGAATGCGACTTGAAGAGATTTTATCGCAGATGAAGATCTCTTTGGAGGTTGAAGATGCACTGATGAGAGAGGCGGGTCTTTTGGGTGAAGTTTTAGCTTTGATTAAGAGCATTGAGACTTTTCAAACTGATACAGCCGCTGCGTTTGAATCGAGACATCAGCTCAAAAAGGGTCTCATCAACGAGACCATTTTACACTGTTGTGAGAGTGTCGAATCCTTTATGAACCCCGCAAATTTACCAGAAGAGTAAATCGCTTTATAATCCTCTAAGAGTCAAGGCTGTAAACTCTCTTTTTTTAATTGACCGACAGTCAGTCATTTAAAAATCGAGGGAGAAAAACATGGCAATTATCGTCGACAAAGAGCAAAAACGCCGTGACATAGCACTCTCGTGTAGAGAGCTTTTTGTCTCCAAAAATATGAGCAGTGTTACTATTTCTGAGATTGCAAAGATAGCTGGTGTAGGCAAGGGAACACTCTATGAGTATTTTAAAAGCAAAGAGGAGATCATCTTTGAGCTTGTAGATCTGCTACTTCAAGAGCACTCAAAAGAGCTAGAGTCCCAGCTAGCGATGCACCCAGGCGTTCGTGAAAAGATCAAAGAGTTTGCAGAGTTTTTTTATGCTCCTGCGCATGCTGATCTGCGCATTTTATACAAAGACTTCGTTTCGCTTTCGCTGAGTGCTCCAAGTGAAGATCTTTTAGCGTTTCAGAGCCAATGTTTTAACAACTACTATTTTTGGTTTTGCGAGATTATCAAAGAGGGTGTAGAGAGAGGTGAGCTTACAGAGGCGGCTTTAGGGCTTACAAAAGGGCTTTTTGTCACCGCAAAAGGGATGTTCGTCTCAAGCTGTACTACCAATGTTTTTGTTGATTTAGAGAAAGATTTAAATGAGTATATAGACAATTTATTTGACATAATCGAGGTGAAAAAATGAAAAAACTACTTCTGTTTGTAGTTCCTTTGTTGCTCAGTGCAGAGAGTTTAAAGTCTCTTTTGGAGCATGCACAAACAAAAAATGAGCATATAGCATCCAAAAGTATCGCAGTTGATGCGAAAAAAAGTGAGGTCGCTTCTCAAAAGAGTGCTTATCTGCCGACACTTGATCTTGGAGGCATCTACCAGCGTTTTGATGATCCAAACCCATTTTCACCAAGAGCGAGCTACTCTGGGTTTGCAACCTTGGGTGTAGATATCTACAGCGGTGGCAAGAAGAGTGCACTTTTGGGCGAGAAAAAAGAGGAGCTTAAAGCTAGCAAGTTTGAGCTTGAAGCGACAAAAAAGAGTCTCGCTCTGCAGATCACACAAAACTTCTACAATCATAAAATACTCCAAGCAGAGCTTATGGCTCGCCTTGAAGCGTCAAACGCCATCACTGCACAGCTAGAGCGTACAAGACGTTTTTATGATGCCGCACTCGCGACAGATGATGAGGTCAAAAGACTAGAGGCTGCGTTTGAGCAAAATAGATATCTTATTGAGTCGCTGCGTTTTGAGATGCTGAGTGTAGAAAAGAGTCTTGCACTGCAAGTGGGCAGAGAGATAGAGGCACTTGAGGAGTCTTACTTTACAAAAGAGCAGAGCATCGAAGCTAAAGAGCTAGAGAGCATTACTGCCCAGCGTGCAAAAAAAGCGGCACTTTTACATGCTTCTGAGGCACTCAAGAGTGTGTATGCGCCACAGCTGCGTTTAGAAGATACGTTTAGTCTGTATGGATATGAGGAGATTCCAACTTTTCCAGGCGGGGGAGCACTCGCACTTCCTGAGAACCAAAACCGTCTTACACTCTCTGCAAATATTCGACTCTATGATTTTGGAGCTATCGATGAGGCGAGTGAGGCACTGCGTTTAAACGCTAACGCAATGGATGCCGAGATAGCTTACCTGAACAAAGAGCAGCAGATGCTTCTCTCTTTGGCTGTAAGTCGAATTGAGACTGCAAAACGCAAGATTGAGAGTGCCGCGAGTGCTCTTGAGGCGGCATCGAGTGCGTTTGCGACTATTACGAAAAAGTACGAAAACGCCATCGTGGACAATGTCACATATCTCGATGCGCTCACAAGTTACACCGAGGCAAAGTCTGCACATCAAGCCTCTTTGTATAACCTTGAAATCGCTTATGCCATCTACTACTACTACAATTCTAAAAATCTTGAGGAGTTTTTACAATGAAAGCAAAACTAATATTTTCAACACTCGCACTCGCACTTTCGCTAAACGCAGCGGAGGTGTATGCTACTTTTACAGTCGAGGCCGCACAGAGTGCCAACTTGGCGTTTGATGCCAGCGGTATCACCAAAGCCGTCAACTATGATGTGGCACAGAGTGTCAAAAAGGGTGCTGTTTTGGCATCGCTTGGAAATGAAGATGCAAAAGCGTCACTTGATATGGCTAAAACAGCACTGCTCTATGCCAAACGTGACTATGAACGCCAGCTCAAAGTAAAAGATCTCATAGACGCGGCGAAGTTTGATAGTTATGCGTTTAAGTATGAAGATGCCAAAAACCAACTCGCGTTTGCGCAGGCGAAGTATGACAAGACATTTTTGCATGCTCCTTTTGATGGGGTGATTTTTGAACGCGACATCGAGGTGGGTGACACGGTGAGCGGCATGATGCTCAAGACCGTCTTTAAGATTCAGAGCAAACGCGATCGCAAACTCATCTTGGCATTTGACCAGAAGTACCACTCGCAGGTAAAAGTGGGACAAAAGTTTCGCTATGGCGTCGATGGAGATCCAAAAGAGTATGAGGGTGTCATCTCAAAAATCTATCCATTTGCAAACGAAGGAAATAGAAAAATAAAAGCTGAAGTAAAAGCAAAAGATTTTGTTGTCGGGCTCTTTGGCGAGGGCTACATAGAAGTGCCAGATGCCCCAAACGCAGCGGCAAAAAAGTAGGCAAAGATGTATAAACTAGCCATAAAGCGACCCATTACGACGCTGATGTATGTCATCACGCTTGTTATTTTTGGGCAGATGAGTTACAAGGGGATGAGTGCAGCACTTTTCCCAAACATAGACTTTCCTATGGTCACCATCAAGACCATCTATCCAGGCGCTGAGTCGGCGACTATCGAGTCGCAAGTGACTGACAAGATAGAGGAGGCAATCTCTAGCATAGGCGGCATAGACACCATCACCTCTACGAGTAGTGAGGGTGTGAGCGTGGTGCTTGTCAAGTTCTTTTTAGAGCGCGACATCAACGAAGCGACCAATGATGTTCGAGATAAAGTAGCGGCCGTGAGTCTGCCAAGCGATGCCAAAACACCGATGGTGAGCAAGCTTGACATTGGCGGTGCTTCTATCATAAACCTTTTTGTGACTCCAAAAGAGGGTGCAGATATCACAAAACTGATGCTTTTTGCAGACGAGAAGGTCAAGCCTACGATTCAGAAGATCAATGGTGTAGGCGGGGTAAACATCATCGGCTACAAAGATAGAGAGATCAAAATCTTTGCAGACCCGATGTTGCTTAACAAGTTCGATATCACTGTCTCGGAGCTAAACGCCATCGTGGCGCGTGAAAATGTCAAAATAGGCGGTGGAAAACTCATCTCGCAAACGCAAGAGTACGTCTTAAAAACAAGAGGCGATGCGCTGAGTGTTGCTGAGCTTGAAAACATAAAGATAAAAGACAACCTCAAGCTGCGAGACATTGCCCGTGTCGAAGATACGCTCTCTGACGCCAAGAGTTATGCCTCTTACAATGGTGTAGAGGGTGTAATGCTTGAGGTACAAAAGATCTCAGGGGAAAACACCATCGACATCGTCGAAAAGGTAAAAGCTTCACTTCCTGAGCTGCAAAAAAGAGCGGGCGATATGTATGAGCTCAAACTTATGAACGACACTTCGCCTTTCATCATCGCGTCTTTGGAGCAGGTAGAGTTTGACTTGATGTATGGTTCGCTTTTGGCAGTCATCATAGTATTCGTATTTTTACGCAATGTCACCATCACGCTTGTCTCTGCACTCTCCATTCCCGTCTCCATCTTTGGGACATTTGCACTTATGGACTACATGGGCTTTGAGCTCAACAAGATGACGCTCATCGGACTCACGCTCGCCATCGGGATCATCATAGATGACGCCATAGTCGTCATAGAGAACATCTACAAAAAGATGGAAGCGGGCATGGGCAAGTTTGAGGCGGCTTACGAGGGGACAAAAGAGATGGCGTTTACCATCCTTGCTATCTCTGCGATGCTACTTGCTGTTTTCATTCCTGTCTCATTCATGAGTGGTATCGTAGGCAAGTTTTTTGAGAGTTTTGCCATGACGGTGGGCTTTGCGGTACTTATCTCTTACACCATAGCGCTGAGTTTCATTCCAAGCCTCTCGGCACGTACGCTGCATAAGGGCGAGAGCTGGTTTTATAACTT
>CAZJRG010000025.1:0-15026 GCA_964548435.1 uncultured Sulfurimonas sp.
CTTTCAAGTGGTGATAATGACATCAACCTTGACTTTGCAGACTTACAAACAGTTATGAGTCACAAAGGAATGGCACTTATGGGTGTAGGTGAGCATGAAGGTGAAAACGCAGCATATGAAGCTATAAAAGCAGCGATAGAGTCTCCTTTACTTGACAACATGTCTATCAATGGTGCAATGGGTGTTCTCGTACACTTTAAGATGCATCCAAGTTTCTCAATGCTTGAACTTTCAGAAGCCATGGAAGTAGTAAATGAGAGTGCTCATGATGATGCTGAAGTCATTTGGGGAACTTCCACAGACGAATCACTTCCACAAAACTATGTAAAAATCACTATTGTAGCGACTGGTTTCGAGAGAGAACTCAGTAACAATAGTGACTTTGTAGGTCAAGTACAAACGCAAGCACCTCGTGCAGTAGTAAGACCTCGTTTAGTCGTTGGTGGTGATCTAGACAGCGACTATCTTGATGTTCCAGCATTTATGAGAAGACAACAAGACTAAGCTCTCCTCATTGCACTCCTTTGAACAGATAATGAAGGCCAAATCGCTTCTTGGCCTTCGTGAAACCTCCACAACTAAAGAGATCAAGAACAAATACAAAAACCTAATGAAAAAATGGCATCCTGACAAACATAAGGATGATCCAGAAAAAGCAACGAAAATGTCTATGATGATTAATGAAGCATATGAGATTATTATGAACTATTGCAACTCATATGAGTATGCTTTTGATGAAGAGAGTATCAAACAAAAAACATACACACCTCAAGAGTGGTGGCACGATAAGTTCGGTGGACGATAAATTTCTAGCACCCTACTCCTCTTTAAGCGACTCAAAGAAACGCATCTCCCTCTCTTTTAAAATACGAATCATATTTGTAGTTCCCTCAATACCTACAGGATCACCTGCAGTGAGAACATAGGATCTATCAAGATGAAAAACACCGCGCTCTAAACCCTCCCTTAGCACTTCTGCCATCACTTGCCCCAGAGACTCTTTTGCAACCATAAACGCAGGAACAACTCCCCAGCAGAGTGTAAGTGCATGTGCGACTCGCTCTGAATGCACCACTGCATATATCTCTTTTTTCGGTCTGTAACGTGAGATCTTTCTTACCGATGCACCACTAGATGTGAGACAGATGAGTCCACTCGCCCCGACATCATGAGAGAGTTTTACAGCTGCTGCATTTATACTATCAGCTGCATCTGTAAGTTCAAATGCATCATATTTATTGTAAGGATATATGCTCTCCGCACCCCTAATTGCATGCACCATAGTTTGTACCGCCAAAATAGGATTGCTTCCTACTGCACTCTCTTCTGAGAGCATCACGGCATCAGTTCCATCAAGTACTGCGTTTGCAATATCGCTAATTTCTGCACGGGTTGCCCTCTCTTGTGTGGTCATGGAGATGAGCATCTGTGTTGCGGTTATGACAGGTTTTGAAGCTGTATTTGCTTTTGCTATGAGCTTCTTTTGAAGTGATGGGACACTATAGTAGGGCACCTCAATACCAAGATCACCTCGTGCCACCATAATACCATTACTTGCTTCTAAGATGGCATCTATATTTTCCACGGCATCAAACTTCTCTATTTTTGCTATGAGTTGCTGATTGCCACCATAACTCTCAACGATAGCTCTGGCTTTTTTCATATCTTCAGCATCTTGCACAAATGAAATAGCCATAAAATCGACTCCATGCTCCACACCCCAGCGCATATCTTCTCTATCTTTTGGAGTGATTATCTCGATGCCTAAGCGAGTATTTGGAAAATTGAGACCTTTTTTTGAACTGAGGAGTCCACCATTGAGCACCTTTACTTTCACTGACTTCTCACCTACTGCGATCACTTCGCTGCGTATCATTCCATCATAAAGGTAGATGTACTCTCCAAGTTGTAACTGTGATAAAATTTTTGGCTGGTTGATAGAGGTTTTATACTCACTCCCAGAGACTCTTACACCCACTATCTCCTCTTTAAAAAACTCTAGAGTGTCATTAACCTGAAGCTCAAAAGTCTCCTGGAGCTTTCCAACACGAATTTTGGGTCCACTAATATCTTGAAGTACCCCAACAAAGAGTCCTGTCTCTTTTTGTGCTTGACGAATTTTATTTAAAACTTCTAAATGATACTCGTGTGTACCATGAGAAAAGTTAAGACGAAAGATATTTACACCCGCATGCATAAGTGCTCTAATCTGCTCAAATGAATCTGAAGCAGGGCCTATAGTGGCTACGATTTTTGTTCTTTTTTTCATGTTAAAACGCCTTAAAGAAGTACAGAATTGTTCACCAAGTATAACAAAACATAGAAACTTACAAGGAACAGATAGCTTGCGTTAGCCAAAAGTGAGATGAAAAAGAGGCGTCTACTCTCTTGTGTGAGCAGGGATGAAGCCAAAAGTGCTCCATAAAAAGTCCCAATGAAGAGTAAAACATACAGAAGATAACCCACATAGTTATAGTCATGCGAGAGGAGACAAAATGGACAGTGGTGTGTAGGCAACTCATAGATGTAAGTACCAAAAGAGCCAATAAGCGTCACTAACGCGACTCCCAAAAAGAGTATATTTAAGAGTGCAAAAATCACTCTGTTTTTATAAAAATACGCAAAAAGCATCAGTATAAACACTCCATAGAGCCATGAGGCATGAACCCACAAAGGCTCTGAGATGAGTCTGGCCATATAGGTGCCATCACTGCTTGAAAAAACAACACCACAACAGTCAACTACTTTTTCTCTATCGATGGAGAAAAAGAGCAGTGCCTCTAAAAGAATCTCGAGCACTAAAAGCCCATAAAGTGGAACAAGAAGTCCAAACTTCCAACGAACATATGGCTGGCTTGGATTTTGCATATCTTTGGCGTTTACAAAGACCCAGTAGGCGAAGAGGTAAAGCATAAGGATTTTAAGAAGCATTAAGTAAACGCCATAATCACTCGAATTGAGTACACCAGCACTGCACATAGCTCCTGGCAAAATAAGTGCCATCTTCTCAAGCGTAAAGATAAAGTAGAGAAAAAGAGGGAGTTTGATGAGGAAAATATACTTCATAATAGTAGCAGCTAGATAGCTCTCTCGCTCTAAACGATACTGCGTTTGCGTTGTCGCTTTTGCATCATAGAGACGAATAATCTTGAGTGCGATGAGAAACGCAAGGGCTCCAAGAAGAACAAAGAGCAGATCAAAAATAAAAAGTGTCACTATCTCAGGAGTCAAAATCAATAATCCTATCAGCAAAGTCTAACTCAAAAAAGAGGGGATCATGAGTCGCCACAACGATGGTGCGTCCAAGGGCTTTCATCTGTTTAAGCATCTCTATAAACGCCAAAGAGAGCTTTGCATCCAAGTTTGCTGTTGGCTCATCTGCGAGTATGATTTTTGGATTTGCTATGTTAGCACGTGCTATTGCCACTCGTTGCTGCTCTCCACCAGAGAGATTTTTAGCAAGCGAGTCAGCTTTGTGCTCTATAGAAAATGCATGCATCACCTCTTTGGCTTTTTGTTTGAGTAGATCTTTTGCGATTCCCAAGGGGTAGAGAGGGAGCAAAATATTCTCCTCCACACTAAGATCGGGTATGAGATTGTACTTCTGAAAAATAATTCCAATATGATCGCGTCTATATGCACTTGCAAAGTGATCTGGAAGCTTTGAGATAGGCTGGTTCTCTACAAATACTTCCCCACTTGTGGGTTTTAATATACCTGCGATGAGTGAGAGTAACGTACTTTTTCCACTGCCGCTTTTTCCTTTGATGATGAGAAGCTCTCCCGCTGCTATGTGAAGGTTTAACTCATGAAGCACATACTCGCCATCTCTAAAAGACTTACTCAGCGCTAATGTTTGGATCACTGCATCACCTCCTGGGCATCAAGTGTTGCAACCCTCCAAGCTGGTATGATAGTAGCAAGCACATAGAGAGGCACACTCAGTAAAAAGAGCACGAAAAGTGTCTCAAACTCCAAAGTAAAAACCAACTCTAAAGGTGGCTTAAGCCCGCTGTATCCAGTAAATATATCGCCAAAAAGCGGTGCTTGTAAAATATAGACATAAAAAAGTGCCAAGATAACACCAAGCATATAAGCAGTTGATGAGAGAATGAGCGACTCATAAAGTTTACTTTTTAAAAGATCTTCAATACGCCATCCGAGTGCTTTTAAGATCCCAATTTCACGTCTTTGCGCACTGCTCACTCCTGTGAGTCGATCATAAATAATGATGAAAAATGTAAAAAACGCCACCACCATTGCTGCTAAAAAGAGTCCACTTTTATAGTTAAAAAGATTTTCGTAGCTGATTCTCTGATCCTCTTTGGTTAAAATACGAAAATGTGGATAGTGTTGTGTGAGCTTGAGTGCAATGGTGGAGAGCTCATTTTGGTTAGTAACGTAAAGAGCAACATCACTTACCTCATAAGCATCAAAGCCAAAAATCTCTCTAAGTCTCTCCTTGTGCATCACAATCATGTCGTTAGACTCGAGTCTACTTTTACTCTTAAACACCCCATCGATAAAGAGCTTTTTCGTACTTCCATCCTCTTGAATGAAGTTAAAATACTCTTTATAGTAGCTCTTCTCTAACACCTCTTTGACACCCTCTCCTAGCACAATAGAATCATCATTAAACTCACGAGTGCCAAGCAGATTAACTAGCATTTCACGCTCTTGAGGTTCAAAGCCATCGACTCCTAGAAGTGTAAAATAGACCCCAGCTTGATCAAAATAGTAGTACCCCCAAACGCGACCCTCCATACTTTTGATACCAAAAATCTCCAAAGCATCCTCCACCTCTCGCTCATCAAAACTCTGCTGCATGCCCGCTTTTGTCTTTTGTATGACAATATCTGGAAGTGATTCGAGTGTTAAAGAGCTCTCATAACGCAGTGATGCTGTTACAAAAAACATAGACGCCAAAAGCATGGTCAGAAGTGTCAGTACAACGAAGATAAAGAGATTTTTGGCGAAGGAGCGTTTGAGCAAACCTAGAGCATACTCCAAGAGTAGAAAATTCACTTTCTCTGCCCTCCTTTATGCCAGAGCGCAAAACTCTCATGAAAAGATTCGCGGAGCGCTCCATCAAAAGCATAAAGATGGTACATGGGTGCAAGTGAGCGGTGGCGAAGTTGCGGCTCCATACCAAGTGCTAGATCAGGAAGCGAAACAAACGCGACAAATGCACTTTTTTGCACTGCACCCTCTTGACTTAATGAGTATGTCTGCCACACATACAAAAACATACCAACAAAAAAGAGTCCAAGCACTCCATACATGGCGAAAAAAATCTTGACTGCTCTACTCATCGAGTTTATAAATATGCTCAGGTGTCAATGCTTCAAAACGCAGTATCACTTTTCCTTTGTGATCGAACAAAAACTGCTCTGCACTTTTTTTATCTCTAAACGCGATAAGTTCGTTACCCATAGGTCCGTAAACATCACTTCCCAAGACAAAAAACGCCTCTCTTGCGTTAATGGTCTCTTGGGTGTAATACTCCTGCACCAAGATCTCTTGGATATTCTCTTTGTGTGCGAAGTAGTATTTCATCATATCTTTGATGCCATCAAAACCAAAGCTTGCGTTTGTGTAGTAAATACGTGCGATCCATGTAGGATACTTATATAAAAACATACCGCACACAGGGCATTTTTCCTCTTTTGTTGCACTCATTTTTAGGTATTTTTTCTCATGCACTCTGCTGCGTTTATGGTCCCATAAGTAGAGTGCAACTGCCTGCATGTATTTTGGCGAAAGTTTTCCACAAGGCTTGTTTGTCTCTATGTTTTGCACTAAATGATCATAACTCTCAAAGTGTGTGGCATCTATCTTTTGGCACTTTTTTATGTAGATTTTCTCACCCATTGGGTAGATTTTTTTTGTTTTTATCTCTTGTGAAAGATGGGGATACGCAGTGAGCTCTATGGTGAAAAACAGGGAAAAGAAAGTAAAAAGTAGTCTCATCCATACCCTTTAAAAAAGATGGATGATGATAGCCTAAAAGTGTTAAAAATCTGTTAAGAAGAGCCTTAAGAGGGCAAACGCAGTAACATCAATCTTCGAATAAACAGCATGAGCAAACCAAACGCAAGAATCTTGAAGTCGATCTCACTCGCTATATGAATATTCATAAATGTATCGCTCAGTGTCGCTTCAACACCTAAAGCCTGCATCTCTAAGATTTTAGGAGCATAAACGCCACTGAAGAGAAGTCCACTAAAGACAACTATTGTGGCACTTGCAAATGCAAAAGCATCACGCTCTCCGCTTTTGTAACGCAGTGCTTCATAGAAGATAACGTATGCAGAGACAAAATAGACCCAATAAGAGAACCTATGAAAAATCTCACCCATGATAATACCCGCATTGTAGGTGTCAAGTAAAACATCCACAAGAATTCTATCAGTGTGAAAAACCACCGCAGCCACTATAACTCCAAGAACCAACACAGCTCCCAAAGTCGCAGCTAAAATGATTAAGTAACTAAAGTCTAAATAAATATTTCTCTGCATCTCAAACCTTTAGGGTGAACCCTCTATCAAAATCACTTAAGTCTTTGTAAAACTCTAAACTACGAAACGATTGCCCTTGTAAATAGTTTTGTATTTTATCTTTTTGGTCATAACCCATCTCACAACTAAAAAATCTAATCTCACGTTTTAAGACTGCATCAAGGAGCTTTTGAATGATCTCATCACCCACTTCTCCCCCAAAAAGTGCATTTTGTGGCTCATAAGAGAGATTGGACTCGAGTGGAGCATCATTCGCAATATAGGGTGGATTTGAGACAAGATAATCTATTGGCTCATCGACTTTATCAAGCAGTGATCCCAAACGCAACTCTACACGCTCATATAGTCCAAATTTTTCTAAATTTATCTTTGCGATTTTTAATGCTTCTTGAGAGATATCGACAGCTATAAAGCTCGCATTTTTATAATGAAGTGCAAGCATAGTAGAGATGATACCACTACCAACGCCGACCTCCACAAAACGCAGTGGAGCGTCTTTGTCGGGAGCGTTTCGTTTCACCTCATCGATGAGCAATTCGGTCTCAGGTCGAGGAATCAATGCGCCAGGAGCGATAAAAAACTCTTCACTATAAAAACTTACGCGTTGCGTTATGTACTCAAGAGGTTCATTTTTCGCTCTTCTTTGAGCCCATTGGCGAAGCTCATTCACATCTTCAAGCAGAGTTTTCTGATTTGTAATGAGCCATAGCTCATCTTTTTGCAGATACGCCATCATCAGAAGCTGTGCCTCACGAGCCGCACGATCAATGGTTGGCAAAAGAGTTTGTGTGAGCTCTTTAAGAAGCTCACTCACGCAGAGAGAACTCACTGTTTTAGAGTCTCTCTATATCGACACCTAGAGCTTTGAGTCGCTCCAAAACAGGTGGATGTGTGTAGTGAAAAAAGATGTAGAGCGGGTGTGAATGTGGAAAACTTTTGTTTTCACTCACAAGCTTTTGCAGAGCATTTGCAAGCTCTATCGAACCTGCCGCTCCTACGAGAGTGCTTCCCATTTTATCTGCCTCGTACTCATTATGACGACTTATAACACCCATAAGTGGCATCATCAAAAAACCAAGAACAGGCATAAAAAGCATAAGCAAAATCATGACAACAAAGGGTGCTTGACTCAGTCCCAACTCAAGATAGAGTGTCGTTGGAATATTTCCAAAAAGAGCAAACATACCAAAAAGCATTACACCCACAAGAGCAATATTTTTGTAAATATCGCCATGTGCAAAGTGTCCAAGCTCATGCCCTAGTACAGCTAAGAGCTCTTTATGGGTCAACTTCTCAAGAAGTGTATCAAAAAGCACTACACGTTTTGCCTTGCCAAAACCTCCAAAGTAGGCATTGAGTCGTGAGTCGCGTTTACTCGCATCGCTTATAAAAACGCCAGAGCTCACAAAACCTGTCTTCTCCATAAGCTCATCAATACTCGCATTAAGTGCTTCATTGTCAAGGGGTTTAAGCTTGTCAAAAAACATCGCTCTAAATGCTGGATAGAGCATATTTATAAGTATGACAAATGCAAAAATAAATAAAAAACTCCATAGCCACCAGAGCGTAAATGTACTTATGATAAAGAAGAGACCCCAAACCAAAAGAGAACCAACCACCATCGTCGTAGCAAAAGAGATGAGTGTGTCTTTTATCCATTGAGAGAGGGAAGATTTGTTAAATCCATAGGCTGTGTCAAGCGAAAATTTTTCATAATAAGCAAAGGGGAGAGAGACGATGGAGTTTATCACTACAAACCCCATAACAACAGCCACATTATAAAGAGCCTCGTTTTCAAAGAAGAGTGCAGTTGCAAGGAGCTTTATACCAAATCCCATCCAAGCGATAAAAAAGAGATAATCAACAAACGCAGTAGCTATTTTTATCTTCTCTTTGGCGACGCCGTACGAAGCAGCGTTAAGATACTCTTGTGGCTCAAGTAAAATGGCTCTTTTTTTTCTCGCTTCATTGATGTGACCAATCTGCATCACACTTACATAGATGCTTATCAATACAAAAAGTGTATAAACCCCTACAACTGCTGTTAACATATATCTCCTTCTTACTTGAGCGGAATGTGCTTGATATTTTATTGTGTCTCTATCTTGTCGCTACTCTTATCATACACAGAGCTAATGACTCCATAAACGATCCCCATAATGACTCCTGCTAAAACTACAGCCCAAACTACTCTTCTCTTCTCGCCTTGAAGTGTGTTGTAATCTTCAATATTTTCCAATCTTGGTTCACTCATGACCTATCCTTAAATAGAAATTTTAAACCATCATAGTAACGAAAAATATATAATCAACAAAATAGATTAAAAAGTAATCTGACGACTTAAGTCTACTTTTTAGTTTTTTTTATCGTCAATTCTTTCTGTTTTAGAGTAAATAGTCGACTACTTTAGACTCCACTGCCACCTGCTTAATAAATGCAACCACTTTAAGATGTGCTGGATGGATAGCATACGCTTGGAGATCCTCCTTAGAGTCAAACTTTGCATAAACACTCAAATCAAAAGCTCGTTCACTCTCATCAAAATTGACTCCTACTTCCATAAAACGCAGCGGTTCTATGAGCTCTACAAGTTCTTCAAGCATCGTTTTAGCTCTTAAAAGATTACTCTGTTTCTCTTCTTCTTTGAATTTAAAGACAACAATATGTCCAATCATAACCCTGCTCCTCGAATAAAAAAGTTTTGCAATGGTATCAATTTTCTTATAAAAGCATCCCCTTCCAAAAATACTCAGCAATGAAAACAATAAGTCCAATGGCGATAAGATTGAGCACAAAACCAAAACGCAACATTGTGCGAACATCTACAACACCACTACTCATAGCTATAGCGTTTGGCGGAGTGGCGATGGGGAGCATAAACGCATAACTCGCACAGAGTGTTGCTACCATCATAAAGAGCCGCTCATCAATACCGCTTTGCACACAGAGTGCATAAATAACGGGGAGCATGATGGAGATAAGTGCAGTATTTGAAGTGATCTCAGTAGCAAAAGTTATAAGTGCTGCAACTGCAAATAGAAGGAGTATTGGCTCTAAATCCGTCATGGCGATGAGATAGATCGCCAGTGCATCTGCAAGTCCTGTTGCACTAAACGCAGCGGCTATAGAGAAACCAGCTCCAAACAAAAACATAATCCGAAAAGGAATATTTTCCTTATCTTGCATCCACTCTAAGACCTTAAAAGGCGAAAGAAAAAGCAAAAGTCCAAAACCAAGTAAAATTCCGCTCTCACTTAAACCTAAGCCACTCCAGTAGGGACGCATAGGAGCATTTAAAAGCAGCACAGCTACAAGTAAGCCAAGTAACAAAAGCACTTTTTTTTGCTCAAAAGTAAGCGGATGCTCACTCCTAGCACAACTCACAAAACTCTTTTTTAGCCCCAGTCCGAGCAGACCACTCATTGCAAAGAGCATCAAAAAACACAGAGGTGCAACCATAAAGATCCACTCAAAAAATGTAATCACCTCCAGAGAATTTGCCTGCATAAAGCCTAAAAGTATAAGATTTGGAGCAGTGCCAATAGGTGTAAGTATGCCTCCAATGCTAGAAGCATAAGCGATAGTCAGTGCAAAACGCAGCTTGAGTTCTCTTTCGTTTGTGAGATAGAGTGCGATGGAGATAAGCAGCAGAGTCGTTGTAGTATTTGAGAGAATAGAGCTCAAAAGCAGTGCAGTAAGACCCAATGAAAAGATCATCGCTCTTGGTGTGCTAGGAAAAAAACTCAAAATCTTGTTTGCAATCCAGATATGGAGTTGCGTTTTTTCAACACCGATAGCCAAAAAGAAACCTCCCAAAAAAAGAAACACTATAGGGTTTGCATAATTAAGCGAGGTGGCTTTTGTATCTAAGATACCAAACGCGGGAAAGAGAATGATGGGCAACATAGAGACCACAGCGAGTGGAAGTGCCTCATTTGTCCAAAGCACCACCATAAACGCCACCAAGCCAAGTAGAGTAGCCTGTTTGTGGTCAAAAAATAGTGTTGCAAAGCCAAAAATGAGTAAACCAAAAACAACCCCTACAGCGACACCTTTGAGCTGTTCTCTCTCAAATATCATTTTGCAAGCAGTGCTTTGAGGCTCTCTTTTGGGCTTTTACCCTCAAGCATGGCATGAACCTCTTTGGCTATTGGTAGATAGAGCTGATGTTTCTGACTCAATGCTTCAAGTGCATACGCAGTGCCCACTCCCTCTGCGACTTCACCGAGCTCACAGAGTATTTGCATCTGCGTTTTACCCTCTGCTAAACCCTGACCTACACGAAAGTTTCTACTCATTGGAGAAGAGGCACTCAAAAAGAGATCTCCAGCACCGCCTAGCCCTAAAAAAGTCTCACGCTGTGCACCAAACGCAGCTCCAAAACGCTCCATCTCCACAAGACCGCGCGAGATGAGTGCCGCTGCTGCATTCTTGCCCAAAGAGAGTCCATCACAGATACCAGCAGCGATTGCTATCACATTTTTATATGCGCCTGCGACTTCTGCTCCAATGACATCTTGGGAGGTATAGGTTTTTATAAAGGAGGGAAAAAGCTCACTTAAGCTCTTGGCACATGAGAGACTCTGAGAGTTTACTACCAATGCAGTAGGCAAAGAGGCAAGCACTTCAACTGCAAAAGATGGTCCCGAGAGAAATGCCAAATTCTCAGAAGGAACAAACGGGGCATAGATCTCATTGAGAAATCTTCCAGTAGTCGCTTCTATTCCCTTTGAGGCGACAAGTACATACTGTCCACGAAAAACAAAATGCTCATGCAACCATCGATCTATCTCTTGTGCAGGTACCGTAATAATAAGCACTTCACACTCCAAAATCTCCTCTAGCGAGACAAAATTTGGCAAATCTCTGGGTGTGCGTGAAGTGATGTAGACCTCATTTTTTTCACTCATGGCAAACGCTAGAGCACTTCCCCACTTTCCAGCACCAATGACCCCAATGCGCATCTCATCTACTCCCAATACTTTTTTTAAAATCTTCTATATCCTGTTCATAACCTACTACTACCAAAATGTCTCCCTCTTTGATCATGTGATTTTTAATCTTTGAAGCATAGATAAACTCATGGCTCATATCCTCATGCATCAGTGCCAAAATGACTATACCCCGATAGCGACTCCAGTCAATATCAGCTATTTTTTGATTTTCAAAATAGTGTGAATCGCTCACCTTAACCTGTTCGATCTTGAGCATACTCTCTTCATATAAAATAGTATGCAAAACACGATTGGAGATAGGTTTTTCCAAGATGTTAGCGATTATCTCAGCGGTAGTCTCAACCAAAGGAACCACCTCATTTGCACCTGCCATTTTGAGTTTATTGGCACTCTCGTTGTTAGAAGCGATTGCAACTATAATGAGATCTTTAAAATGTGCACGCAAAGAGATAGTTAAAAATATATTTTCAGCCTCATCTTCTAAAACACAAAACGCAATGGAGTCCTCGGCACTGATGCTCTCTTCAAGCTCAGACCACTCATCACTAAGATCAAAAAGCTTCGTCTCTCTCTGTATGAGCTGCTCTTGATCTGCCAAGGCAAAAATTTGCACTGTATCATATCTTGTTTTTACATTTGCCTCAATCTCAAGTGCATACTTATTGAGACCAAAAATGAGCGCAGCTTTTTTACTCATGCTCTCTCCTTGCAAACATAGAGTGTTCAAACTCTTTTACAAAGAGTCTATACCCTATAGCCAAAAGAAAATCACCAGACTCTAAAGGGGTACTATCAATTGGATTGAAGTAAAATCTTTGATGTTTATTTTTAAAAACTCCTAGCACTATGACTCTATATTTTTTATTTTGCAGCTCACCGATGGTAGTGTAGTTCTCAAGTATCCGCTCAGTTATGAGAATCTCTTCAAGATCCACATTTGTGTACTCGCTTCGAAGCTCATGAATAATCTTAAACGCAGCGGGTTTACCAACAAGCTCCTTAGTTACAAGCCCCACAAGCTCTTGTGGATAGACTATGTGATTTACTCCAGCAAAAGTAAGTTTGTTTCTATTGGCATCTTTCATTAGCAATGAGAGAATAAAAACATCCTTGTCTATGGAGCGTACTGTAAGTGCCGTATAAACGTTTTCAACATCATCTTCATAGAGACAAAGGACCGTTTTGACTTGCTTTTTTATATCTATACCAAGTTTATTGTATGTGGCGATACTTCCGCTTGAGTCACACATCGCCAAAAGTCCATCCTCTTTAGCTTGCTCAACTCGTGCTTCATTTTCATCTAAGACAATAACAGGATACTTGCTCTTTTTTAGCTTATGTGCAAGCTCCTTGGCGATGCTCTCATATCCACATATAAGATAATAGCTCTCAAGCTTCATAATGTCATCTACATTTTTACGCTCTTTTATCTCATCGAGTCGCTCACTAAACGCAGAGACAACTAAAGATGTGGTAAATGCCAAGACACCAATTCCAGATGTAATAACCACCATAGCAACTAAACGACCCTCTGTTGTGACAGGAGTGACATCTCCATACCCAACAGTTGAAATGGTTACAATCGACCAGTAGAGTGCATCAAAGAGTGTGTTGACAGGAGATGCGGGATTGTTCGCCTCCATGACATAAATAAGTACAGAAGAGACAAAAATAACAAGAGAGGCAAACATCACGAGTGTCACAAACTCAAACTTTTTTGTCGCTAAAACGCCAGTGAGCATAGAGAAACTTTTGGTATAACGAAAGAGCTTAAAGATACGAAACAAAATAAACACACGCAGCAGCCTAAGCTCATGAAAAAATGGCAAAATGGCCAGAAGATCTATAATGGCACGAAGCGAAAAAATATAAGCGAGCTTGACACGCAACACCTCTTTAGAAGCACGTAAAAGCGAAAACTTTCTCTCGACAAAAGCATCATGCTCCACCTGCTGTGTGATAATCTCACTCACACTGCTGTCTACCCAAAGACGTAGTAAATACTCCACTAAAAAGATAAAAGAGATGACATAGGTGCTAAAGAAAAGAAGTGTGTCATCGATGGGATGTTTCACTTCACGTATCAAAACACCAACACTGATAAAAACAAGAAGTATCATAAAAATATCTATATACTTTTTATAGATATTTTTATCGTTTTCTAAAATTGAGTAGATAAAATACTTCTTCGCCTGATAATTTTTTGATGTCTGTATGAGATAAGCGGCATCAACAATGAGGCGTTTGAGCATTAGGTACTAACCTAGTTTTGCTTTAAGCAGCTCATTGACCGTTTGCGGATCAGCACTCCCTTTAGAAGCTTTCATCACCTGCCCCACAAAAAAACCAAAAAGCTTCTCTTTTCCACCTTGATACTCTGCTACTTTTTCAGGATTTGCACCAATAATCTCATCGCAAATTGCCTCTATAGCTCCTGAATCACTTACTTGTTTAAGTCCAAGTTTCTCAATTGCCGCATCAACCTCCACATCATTTTCCATCAAGTAGTCAAGTACCTCTTTGGCAGCTTTGCCTGAGATAGTTTTATCATCTATTCTCAGAGCCAAAGAACCAAGCTTTGCTGCGTTTACTGGAGAGTTTGTAATATTTAGCTCTCCTTTAAGACGTCCTTGAAGCTCAACAGTTAACAGAGATGTTGCTGTCTTGGCACTCACACCATCCATGCTAAGCATCGCTTCAAAGAAGTGTGCCATCTCTACACTTGAGGTGATGACATTGGCATTGTACTCATTGAGCCCAAACTCTTTTACAAAACGATCGCGTTTAGCATCTGGAAGTTCAGGAATCTGGGAATACTTTGCAAGCATCTCATCTGAGATAACTGCTTTTAGGAGATCTGGCTCTGGAAAATATCTATAATCTGCTGCCTCTTCTTTACCACGCATTGAGCGGGTCTCCTGTTTGGCTTGGTCAAAAAGACGTGTCTCTTGGCAAATTTCACTCTCATAAATGCCATCTTCCCATGCTTCACTTTGACGTGCCACTTCAAGCTCTATGGCCTTTTCTATAAATTTAAAAGAGTTTATGTTTTTAATTTCGACACGAGTATAGAGCTTCTCATCTCCTTTGGGACGGATGGAGACATTTACATCCACGCGGAAACTCCCCTCTTGCATATTTGCATCACCAATATCTAAGTAACGAATAATTGAGTGTAGCTTTTTAAGATAAAGCACCGCTTCTGTAGCACTGCGCATATCTGGTTCACTCACTATCTCTAAAAGTGGAGTTCCCGCACGATTGAGATCAACTTTTGAGATATCTCCATCGTGTATGTTCTTTCCAGCATCAGCTTCAATATGTGCTCTATTGATACGGATCACCTTATGTGAACCATCTTCAAAGTCTATCTGAAGTTTGCCATGTTCCACGACAGGAGTATAGAGCTGCGTTATCTGATATGCTGAGGGTGAATCTGGATAAAAATAGGACTTTCTATCAAAATAGGACGTTTGATTGATAGTAGCGTCAATGGCTCTTCCAAACATAATAGATTTGTGCAACACCTCTTTGTTGAGCACAGGCAGAGCAC
>CAZJRG010000025.1:15036-18048 GCA_964548435.1 uncultured Sulfurimonas sp.
GATGATTAAAACTCGTAGGACACGAGCAAAAAAGTTTAGTTTTTGTGTTGAGTTGCACATGGACTTCAAGCCCGATAATAACTTCAAACATAGGTTTCCTTAATCTAGATAAATAAAAGTCAATTATTTTATCTAATTTAAACTATTTTTTTGTTGATGCTAGCAAGAAGCTCAGTCTGTTTTTTTGCCTCTTCAAGACGTGCTCTATTTATAGCAAAAGCATCTAAGAGTAAAACAAGAAAAAGTGCTAAAAAAATAAAGACAAGTGTCGAAAAAAGTGCAAAAGTAAGACCAAAAGTTACGGAGGTTTTAAAGGTGAGATAGGCACCAAAAAGAATAATTCCCCAAGATGCCCCAAGCAAAAAGCTTATGATTCGTTCATAAATCTCTTTTTGCATAGTAGAATGATTAGTGATCGTCAACCGCGATTGCACCGCCAAGATAGACATATGTAAGCATCATAAATATGAAAGCTTGAAGAAATGCCATAAATGTCAGAAGTGCGAAAGGAATCATAGGAAGAAGCCATGGAGCAAGCATCAAAATTACCATCAAGAACATGTCATCCCCTTTAACATTTCCAAAAAGACGGAAAGAGAGAGAGACTAAACGCGAGAAGTGTGAAACAATTTCGATCGGAAGCATTAACCAATACAACCACCAAACTGGACCCAAGAAGTGTTTGAAATATTTAATAACACCTTGACGACGAATACCTTCAAAGTTGTAATAGACAAAAACAACAAGTGCAAGTGTAAGAGGCATTTCTAAAAATGCTGTTGGTGCTTCAAACCCTGGAATAACACCAATAAGATTGGCAATACCAACAAAGAGCCCAATAGTAGCTACTAAAGGAAGATAACGACGAGCCGCTTCTTTTCCCATAACATCTGTACCCATTTTCAAAACGCCACCGATGTAAGCCTCCATAAGGTTTTGTGTGCCTCTTGGAACTATCTGCAGATTTGACATAGCTACTTTAACAAGAACAATAGCGATACCCGCAGAGAGTAACATGTGTGTTATGTAGATAAAAGTCTTATCGTGACCAATAAGACCAAAAAACGTGAATAATTCTGGCATAAAGCAGCTCCCTCGCATTAAAAAATTACGGAATTATAGTTAAACTTGTATTAAATTATTCTAAGTTTGGTATAATTCAGAACTATCTAAATCATAAATGGAGTTAATAATGAAAATAACACACCTCTTTTTAAGTCTCAGTTTTGCAAGCTCTTTAGTGCTTGCTACAACAAATACACAAGTAAATCAAAACGAAATCGTTGAGATAGGGAAAAAAAGTGCTGCTACACTCGCCCAGACACTTGGAAAAAACATGAAAGCCCACATGAAAAGTGGTGGTCCACTTGATGCACTCACATTTTGCTCTAATGAGGCTGACACACTTACCCAATCCGTCAATAAAAATCTAAACGCAAAAGCCAAAAGAGTGACGCTTCAAGCTAGAAGTGCTGCAAATTTCCCTACAGAAACTGAAAAAAAAGTGCTCGAATCTCTTGATGCTCTTCAAAAATCAGGTGTTACTCTTCCAGAGTATCTTGTGCAAAAAGTTGGTGCAAAGGAGTTTAAATTTTATAAGCCTATAGTGATTGATAATGGTGTTTGTCTAAAATGTCATGGAAATCTTGAAGAGGGAGAGCTTAAAAACACGATTAAAGCACGCTATCCTGATGACAAAGCTACAGGATATAAAATGGGTGATTTAAGAGGAGCAATCGTAGTCGATATCAACACTAAGTAGCACTTAGCTACTTAGCATACTCCACAGCTCTACTCTCTCTTATAACGCTCACTTTGATATCTCCAGGATACTGAACTTTCTCTTGAATCTCTTTTGCAATCTCTTTTGCAATGAGGACTGATTCATCATCATTGACAAGTCTAGCATTGACGATTACACGGATCTCTCTACCGGCATTTATAGCGTATGCTTGTTTGACACCAATATGTGCAGCTGCTATCTCTTCTATCTGTGTAACTCGCTTTAAAAAGCTCTCCAATACCTCACGGCGAGCACCAGGTCTAGCAGCTGAGAGTGCATCAGCCGCACAAACAGCACCACACTCCACAGAGTTAATCTCTTGTTGTCCGTGATGGGCATAGATAGCGTTTATAACCACTTCGTTTTCATTGTATCTACGACAGATCTCCACACCCAAATCTACATGGTTACCATCACTCTCATGTGTCAGTGCCTTACCGATATCATGGAGTATTCCTGCACGCTTGGCTAAACGTACATCTCCACCCATCTCTGCAGCCATCATTCCAGCAAGATGCGCCACTTCAAGTGTATGCGAAAGTGCATTTTGACCATAACTTGCTCTATAACGCAGCCTGCCAATCAGCTTCACAAGCTCAGGATGCATCACTCCAAGATCCATATCTGCGATGATCTCTTCACCCTCTGTAAGGATTTTAGACTCAAACTCTTTAGTCACCTTTTCAAAGATCTCTTCAATACGCGCAGGCTGAATGCGTCCATCTTCGATGAGTAACTGCAGCGTTTTTGTTGCAATCGATCGTCTGTAGAGATTGAAACTACTAATGACAATGGCGTTTGGTGTATCATCAATGATAATATCAACGCCCAAGAGTGTCTCAAGTGTTTTGATATTTCGACCCTCTTTGCCAATAATGCGTCCCTTTAACTCATCATTTTCAAGGTGCACTATGTTAGTGAGACGCTCAGTTGCAAATTCCCCGGCAAATCGACTCGTAGCTTGTGCTAATATATAATTTGCTTTGCGTTCAGCCTCTTCACGCGCTTCATTTTCATAACGTCTTACGATATGCGCAATCTCTGAACGCGACTTCTCCTCAACTTTTTCAAGTAGCACCGCTCTTGCCTCATCTTGTGTCATTCCTGCACAATGTTCCAAGGCATGCAGTGCTTCATCGATTTTTGATTCATATTTAACTTTTAGTGCGGTTAAGGCGTGTTCATTTCTTTTAAGATTAACTTTTTGTGCTTGCAGCAGACTATGTTGT
>CAZJRG010000026.1:0-17426 GCA_964548435.1 uncultured Sulfurimonas sp.
TATCCCTTCATAACTGCATATTGCCATAAGTTGTTGAGGTAGCCAAATAATCTGCTTGCACTCTCTGGTGCCTTAATAGCTTTCATTTCAAGCAGTTTGACTACTTCTGGATGCTTTATAGAAGAAATCAGCCTATTTTTAAAAAATGGTTTTGCATCATTGTCGAATTGACCAACTTTTCTTATGTAGGTGCTATGAGCAAGTTCTTTTTTTTGTTTTATAAACCATTCGTCAACAACTCTGTCAAATTTACCATCGTTATCCATTTTCTTTTTTTGTTTGAGTTCTTTGTTGGTGTCAATCGGGTCAATACCTTCTGCAATGAGTTGGCGATAATTTCTTGCTTTTTCTCTTGCTTTGGCTAAAGATAAATCTGGAAACTTTCCTAAAGAAGATTTTCGTTTCTTTTGAAGAGTAGGGCTTGTGAATCTAAATATCCAAAGCTTCGTACCATTCGGTTTGACAAGTAAAGATAAACCATCACCATCTGCAATAGTGTAGTCTTTCTCTTTAGGTTTTAGATTTTTTAAAGTTACGGCTTGTATCTGAGACACATTGTATCCTTTGTGTACATTGAGAGGTGTACATTTTAAGAGAAAATTGTAATGTACATCAAAATGTACCTTTTTGGTGTACATTGAATTGCATTATTTTAGATGGACTTAGATTAATTAAATATTAAAGCTTCTTGTTTTAGGGGTTTATTGGATGTTTTTGAATTGTGTTAGATTGTGGATTGGTGGAGACGTGCGGGATCGAACCGCAGTCCTAAAACCAAGTACCTATGACGTCTACATGTTTAGAAAAGTCGTTTGTTTTTAATCTTGCTTCACACAACTTGCAAAGCTACACAAGACGAGTCTCGTTATTCATCTTGAGCTGAGACAGACTCAAAATATATCTGCATAAAGGGTGATACTTCGAATCCTACTTATCCAGAGTCCATAGGTGAAGCAGCCCGTCCTCTTGCGAGGGGGTAAAACTTATGCTACTGCGTAAGCTGGGCGGTAATTTGTGTTGTTTGCATTTAAGCAATTGTGAGCCGTGTAACGGAGATGCTCAGTCCGACATGCAATCATAAATCTTTAGCTCCAGTCGAAGCCAAGTCGTCCCCAGATTTGAATTTGAATTATAACAGATATAGATAAATAGTCCCCTAGAGGCTATTTTTTCTTTAGGCAAGGCGGAAATAAACGAAGCAAACTGCTGTTTGTGAGTTTATCGACAACGAAGTATAAAGGAAAAAGAGTCATTAGGGGTGGTGGCCAATCTCGGAATCGAACCAAGGACACAGTGATTTTCAGTCACTTGCTCTACCGACTGAGCTAATTGGCCACATACATATTTGGTGAAAGTCTCTTTAAAAAAGTGGTGGCCAATCTCGGAATCGAACCAAGGACACAGTGATTTTCAGTCACTTGCTCTACCGACTGAGCTAATTGGCCATTCTTTTAAAGAGCGAAATTATATCTACTTGGTGCTGAATTTGAGCTTATGGTCTATGTTTTTTTGTTGCTGCGTTTAGCGAAATGGAATGGCCCATCTCTTGTAGTAGGCGATGATTCTCAGTGTAAGTGCAGCTAAAAATAGAATGGAGATAACACTTAAAGAGATCGTATAGTAGTGATGTAAAAAGTATAAGATGATTCCAATGAGAATCGCAATAGTGCCGTAAAATCCAGTTTTTAGGACAAAAGGGACTTCGTTTATGATGACATCACGAGCAATTCCTCCGCCCACGGCTGTTATAAACGCCAAAGAGATGACACCTGCAAGGTTTAGTCCGCTTTCTATGGCGATAAGTGCCCCTGAGATACTAAAAGAGACAAGTCCGATCGAGTCGCTTAAGATAAAATAGGGCTTGTTCTCTATGGCACTGTGTTTATGCAAACGAAAGAGTATAAGCAAAATCAAGACAGTTAAAACTACAGCTGCAGGGTAGTTGTGTGAAAAGGTAAAAGGAGTTTTGTCTACTATGACATCACGAATGATACCGCCACCTAGTGCAGTTAAAAAAGTGGCGACGAGTAGTCCTAAAAGATCGAGTTTGTTGCGAACTGCCACAAAAAAACCACTTGTTGTAAATGCAATGATTCCTATGTATTCTGCTAGTTCAAACATAATGCAAGTGCCTCGACTATGCTCTCTTTTTCAAGCAACTTTATCTTCTCTTCCAAGCTTTGTGGTGTTTCATCTACAGCCAAGGAGAGGCGTTTTTGGAGAATGATTTTACCTTCGTCGTAGTTTTCATTCACTTCATGAATTGTCACACCGCTCTCTTGCTCTTTGGCAGCAACAACTGCTTCATGGACGAAGCGCCCGTACATGCCCGCTCCACCAAATTTTGGAAGGAGTGCTGGGTGAGAGTTAATGATGCGAAAGTTTTGCGTTAGAGAGGGAGATATTTTTTTCATATAACCAGAGAGAAATACCAGCTCACAGCCGTGCTCTTGAAGAAGAGAGGCTATTGTTTCATCTGGATTTGATGCTGTAGTTGCATTTACGACAAAGTGAGGAACACCTAGCGCAACAGCTTTTTGAAGCACTCCTGCTTGAGTGTTGTTGGAGATGATGAGTGCTATTTCAAGAGCAAGAGTCCCAGCTGCGATCGCCTCAGCAATGGCACTTAAGCCACTACCATTGTGAGATGCGAGGATGGCGATTTTTTGCATTATCTGATCTTTAAACTGATGAGTGCCAAAATATTTGAGAGAATGGCTATGATCCAGAACCGTACAATTATCTTGTTTTCAGCCCAGTTTTTCATCTCAAAGTGGTGGTGAATAGGTGCCATTAAGAAGACACGTTTTTTACGAAGTTTAAAAGAGCCTACTTGTAGTATAACCGAAAGAGTTTCAATGACAAAGATGGAGCCTATGAGTAGAAGCAAGACCTCGCTCTTTGAGATGATGGCTAGGTATCCTAAAAATGCACCAAGTGTCAGTGAGCCACTATCGCCCATAAAAACCTCTGCTGGATGACAGTTGTGCCACAAAAATGCAATAAGTGCACCGATGAGAGCACTCGATATAATTGCAACCTCACCGATGTCAAAATTGGGCATGAGAAGATATTGACTGATTTTGGCATGTCCTGTGAAGTAGATGATGACACTAAAAGATGCCAATGCCGCGATGGAAGGAACGGTAGCGAGTCCATCGAGTCCATCCGTGAGGTTTACTGCGTTTGATGTTGAGATGATGACAAGTATCCACAATGCAAGTGCGAAAAGACCCATGTCAAAGATGGGAGATTTTAAAAATGGGACATAAAGTTCCGTGCTAAAGCCTACATAAAAATGTAAAAACGCAGCGATTAACGCAGCAGAGAAAATCTGTAAAGCGAGTTTTGTTCTGGCTTTAAGTCCTGCTAGGTTTTGATTTTTTCTGATTTTGGCATAGTCATCTTGAAAACCTATGAGTGTAAAAAGTGCAAGCGTTGCAACACCACCTACGGCATAGAGATTGCTAAATTTTATGGTGAGTAAAGACGCGATAATGGTCGCACCTATAAAAACGATGCCACCCATGGTAGGTGTAGATGCTTTTTGTTGGTGTCTCTCTGGAGCATAGCCATTGATGGGTTGTACACTTGACGTTCTCTGTGCCCATGCTATGAAACGTGGCAGTAAAAAGAGCGTCATGATGAGTGCTAAGAAAAATGCTATTCCTGCACGAATGGTGATGTAGCCTAAGATGTTTATGTGGAGTAATTCATGCAGCCAATAGAGCAAGGTGAAATCCTAGAGAGTAATGTCGTTTATAAAATTGAAGCGGCATTATAGTATAATCGCTCCCAAAAATTACTTAGCGATAGGAATAAAGTTGAATCAAAAAACAATTTTAGTCATCACAGATGGAATAGGTTACTCCGCAAACACTACTAGCAATGCGTTTTACAGTGCTACAAAACCAACTTACGACAAGCTTTTTGCACAAACGCCACATGCTTTGGTAGATACATTTGGCTTAAGCGTAGGGCTTCCAGAGGGACAGATGGGAAACTCCGAAGTGGGGCATATGACCATAGGCAGTGGACGCATTTTGTACCAAGATCTTGTCAAAATCTCATTAGCACTCCAAGAAAAAACTTTAGAAAAAAATGAAGTTTTCAATGAACTTCTAGGCAAGTCAGATCGCTTGCATCTTATTGGGCTGATGAGTGATGGTGGTGTTCATTCGCATATTGATCACTTTATGGGCATTGCAGATTTGGCTGCGAAAAATGGAAAAAGAGTATTTTTACATCTCATAACCGATGGGCGCGATGTCTCGCCAACTTCAGCAGAGAAGTTTCTCAAGCAAGTTGAGAAACACTTAACTCCAGATGTAACCATCGCGACACTCTCGGGGCGTTTTTATTCGATGGATAGAGACAACCGTTGGGAGCGTGTTGAACAAGGTTTTAACGCCATGGTAAAAGCTATGCCAAAAACAGCGATCACTCCAGCTGAGTACATCCAAAACTCTTATGCTCGTGGTGAAACAGATGAGTTTATCGCTCCTGTTGCGTTTGAAGATTACGACGCAATGCAAAAGGGCGATAGCGTTTTAACTATCAATTTTAGAAGCGATCGCATGAGAGAGTTGGTGAGTGCACTTGGTGCTAAAGATTTTAGCGGATTTGCACGCGAAGAGATTTCGCTTCATATCGCGACAATCACAGAGTATGATAAAGGATTCTCTTATCCTGTGCTTTTTAAGAAAGAGTCCCCGAAAAACACACTCGCAGAAGTTGTAGCAAACGCAGGACTCAGACAGTTTCACACCGCTGAGACAGAGAAGTATGCGCATGTGACTTTCTTTTTAAACGGAGGTGTAGACGAACCTTTTGCCAACGAGACGCGAGTGCTCATTCCATCACCAAATGTCAAGACCTATGATATGTTGCCCGAGATGAGTGCTGCTGGTGTTGGCGATGCTGTACTTGAAGCGATGGATGCTGAGTATGACTTTATAGTGGTGAACTTTGCAAATGGCGATATGGTAGGGCATACAGGGAACTTTGAAGCGGCAAAAATCGCAGTAAATGCAGTCGATAGAGAGCTTGGAAGAATTTTGCAAAAAGCAAAAGAGAAAGAGTATGCATTTGTACTCACTTCTGATCATGGAAACTGCGAAGAGATGGTTGATGATGAGGGAAATATGTTGACAAATCATACCGTAGGCAAGGTTTGGTGTTTTGTCGAAGCAAAGGGAGTAAGCAAGGTAGAGTCTGGTGGACTCAATAACATCGCACCAACGGTTTTGAAGCTTATGGGTTTAGAGATACCTGCTGAAATGGATCACAGTTTAATTTAGATAAAGAAAGGGAAAAGTATGAAATTTAGTGGAAAAAATGTTTTAGTTACAGGTGCTAGTCGTGGAATAGGGGCTGAGGTGGCAAAAACACTTGGCGCGTTTGGACTCAAAGTGTGGATCAATTACAGAAGTGGTGCCGCACAAGCCGACAGTGTTAAAGAGGAGATTGAAGCAGCAGGAGGCGTTGCTGCGGTGATAGGTTTTGATGTGAGTGATGAGGCTGCGTTTGTAGATGCTATCAAGACTATTGTTGAGTGTGATGGAGAGCTCTCATATCTTGTAAATAACGCAGGTATCACAAACGATAAACTGGCTCTTCGTATGAAAAATGAGGATTTTATGTCGGTTATAAATGCCAACTTAGTATCTTGTTTTGTAGGGTGCAGAGAGTCTATGAAGGTGATGCGTAAGAGTAAGTTTGGTGCTGTGGTCAACATCGCTTCGATTGTTGGTGAGACTGGAAATGCAGGACAGACAAACTACTCGGCGTCTAAAGGTGGCGTTATTGCGATGACAAAAAGTTTTGCACTTGAAGCCGCTACGAGCGGTATTCGCTACAACACCATTACACCAGGATTTATCGCGACCGAGATGACAGATGCGCTCAGTGAAGAGATCAAGGGTGAGTTCACGAAAAAAATCCCTATGAATCGCTTTGGATTGGCAAGTGAAGTTGCAAATGCAACAGCGTTTTTGCTCTCTGACTATGCAAGTTACATCACAGGAGAGACACTCAAAGTAAACGGCGGAATGAATATGGCATAATGGCTTTTTTAAGCTAGAATTGTTATAATTGCAGCCATAAAATAAAAACAGAGGAGCTATAATGGCACTTATCGATGATATTAAAGAAGTAGTAGTTGAACAACTCAGCGTTAGCGCAGACGAAGTAAAAGAGGATTCAAAATTCGTAGAAGATTTAGGTGCTGACAGCCTTGATGTAGTTGAACTTGTAATGGCTTTAGAGGAAAAATTCGATATCGAAATTCCAGATGAAGAAGCAGAAAAAATCGCTACTGTTGCAGATGTAGTTAAGTACATAGAGAGCAAATAGTTCCTCGTTTTATTTTAAAGCCAATAGATTTGGCTTTAAAATTTTTTCATTGAAAAATATTTTTTTAAATAGTTAATTTTATTTTTGAATGAAAAGATTTTCAAACTATATGTGGAGAAGTGTATGAGAAGAGTGGTAGTAACTGGTCTAGGCATGATTAACTCGCTGGGAAACGACAAAGAGAGCTCTTTTAAGGCTATTTGCGATGGAGAGTGCGGTATTGGCGAGATTACCATCTTCGATGCTACGGATTATGCTGTAAAGATTGCTGGTGAGGTCAAAAACTTTGATCCTGAGACTGTTATGCCACCAAAAGAGGTCAAAAAAGCAGATAGATTCATTCACCTTGGTCTAAAAGCTGCACAAGAGGCTATGGCTGATGCTGCATTTGGTGATGGCATCGATATGACTCGTTTTGGAATTAGTGCTGGATCTGGTATTGGAGGACTCCCTTCTATAGAGAGAAACTCTATCATTTTAGAGACAAAGGGTTCTAGAAAGATTTCACCATTTTTCATACCAGGTGCACTTGTAAACATGCTTGGAGGTTTTGTCTCTATTGAGCATGGAACGCAAGGTCCAAACCTCTCAAGTGTTACTGCGTGTGCGGCTGGAACGCATGCGATAAGTGAAGCTGCAAAAACCATTATGTGTAACGGTGCTGAGAGAATGCTTGTCGTCTCCGCAGAGTCAGCTATAACAGGTGTAGGAATAGGTGGTTTTGCCGCTATGAAAGCACTCTCTACAAGAAATGACTCTCCAAAAACAGCATCTCGTCCTTTTGATGCTGATCGTGATGGGTTTGTAATGGGTGAAGGTGCTGCCGCACTCGTGCTAGAAGAGTATGAATCAGCCGTGGCTCGCGGTGCAAAAATTTACGGCGAAATTATTGGATTTGGTGAGAGTGGTGATGCAAACCACATTACAACTCCATCACTTGATGGTCCTTCACGTGCTATGAAAGCAGCATACAAAATGGCTGGTGAACCAAAACTTGATTATGTAAATGCACATGGTACATCTACACCGATTAACGATAAAAATGAGACAGCTGCAGTAAAAGAGCTCCTTGGCGGCAAAGAGAACTGTCCACCTATGAGCTCTATTAAAGGACAGCTTGGACACTGCCTTGGTGCTGCTGGCGGTATTGAAGCTGTTGTATGTTTGATGGCGATGCGTGATGGTATTATTCCTCCAACAATTAACTATGCTACACCAGATGAAAATTGTGATTTAGATTATGTAACAGAGGGTGCTCGTTCTGCACAGTTGGATGTTGTCATGAGTAATTCGTTTGGATTTGGCGGTACAAACGGCGTTTTGATTTTCAAAAAAATCTAAAGTCTAGGATCTCATTTGGCAACATATTTAGAGTTTGAACAGAAGATCAAGACTATACAAGAGGATATTATCTCTGCACAGGTTCGTCATGATTATGCAGAGGTTGAGAGTTTAAACAGTAAGCTTGATAAAGAGGTCGAAAAGATTTATAAAAATCTTTCTGATTTTCAAAAGTTGCAACTTGCACGCCATATTGACCGTCCTTATGCACTTGATTATATCAATCTCCTTTTGAGAGACTCTTATGAGATACACGGAGATCGACATTTTCGTGATGATGCGGCTATTATCTGTTATCTTGGTTACATTGATGAGCAAAAGGTTATGGTCATTGGTGAACAAAAAGGAAGAGGTACAAAAAATAAGCTCAAACGCAACTTTGGAATGCCTCATCCTGAAGGGTATAGAAAAGCACTTCGTGCCGCAAAACTCGCTGAAAAATTCAATATTCCTATTTTGATGCTTGTAGATACTCCGGGTGCATACCCTGGTTTGGGAGCAGAAGAGAGAAATCAGAGTGAAGCAATTGCAAGAAATCTCCTAGAGTTTTCAGAGCTTAAAGTTCCTACTATTTCAGTGGTCATTGGAGAGGGGGGTTCAGGTGGTGCACTAGCCATAGGTGTGGCTGATAGATTTGCTATGATGCGTTACTCTGTTTTTAGTGTTATCTCTCCAGAGGGGTGCTCTGCTATTTTATGGAATGATCCAAAAAAAGTAGAAGATGCTACAAACGCCATGAAAATAACAAGTGCCGATCTTAAAGCCCTAGGACTCATTGATGCTATTGTGAATGAGCCGCTCATTGGTGCTCATCGTGCTAAAGATGCAGCTGCACAAGCGATAAAAGAGTATTTTTTATCTGAGTTGCAACAGCTTCAAAGCATGAGTGAGGAGCTAAGAATGAAAGAGCGCTATGCTAAACTCATCGCTCCTGGAGCGTTTAGCGAGTAGCGTGTAGATTACTACATACTGTAAACTGCTACTCTAAAACTTCCCCCTCTTGAGACTCCTCACTCTCCAGAGGTAGAAGTGGATCAAATTTTGGTCGCTTCAATCTTGGTGCTTGCATTGAAAACTTTATCAAATCTTCTACATTGTTTAAGTGCTCCTGACACTTTTGGAGTGAAATCATAAAGAGTTTATAAGTAGTTATAACATCACTCATTGCTCTGTGGTGTCTTGCTTCTGGATTGAGCATGAGATACTCATTGAGATAGGAGAGCCCATACTTGTAAGAGACGATGGTTCTCTCTGCAAGTGCCAAAGAGCAGAGTGCACGATTGAAAAGTGCTTCAAGCCCTACCTTTTTCATGCTTCCTGAGATAAAGTTGTAGTCAAAACTGACATCATGTGCGACAAAAATAGCATTGTCTAAAAAGATTCGAAATTTAAGAAGCACATCGTAAAGTTCGGGTGCATCTTGTGTGTCAGCCGCGTTTATTCCCGTAATTTCGGTGATATGCTTATTGATCTCTTTTGTTTTTACTAAAGATTCGAAACGATCAATAACTTTACCATTTTTAATCTTGAGTGCTGCAATCTCTATGATTTGATGCTTTTCAAGTTTGGATCCGTTTGTTTCTATATCTACAATACAAAAAGTAGCATCTTCGATCTTTATATATTTTGTGTCAAAATAGTAGTGACCCTGTTTTTTGATAATGTTCACTCCTTGTGCCCGACTCACTTCCAAGAAGAGATCAATACTTTCATTGACTTGCGACTTGATTGACTCGAGTGTAAGTCCACGAGAGGTGAGCAAAGAGATGCTTTTTGAATCGAGGGGAAAGTCTCTATTGTGCATTGTGTATAAACTCTGAAACTTTTTTAGGGTCTTTTTTACCATGGGAGATCTCAACACCGCTGCTGACATCTACTCCATAAAATCCATAAGATTTTAATGCAGCAACACTACTTGCATCAAGACCCCCAGCAAGTATGATCTTGCTGCAGTCAACACCCTCGAACCACTCTAATTTAAGACGTTTTCCAGCACCTCCATAGCTTTCGCAAAAGGCATCTATGAGTCTGTACTCTTGAGCAAAGAGTAAAATGTCTTCTGGTTTTTGTGCACGAATAACTCTTAAATAAGGGACTGTGAGCCCATTGACAAGTGAGACATCTGCTTCAAAATGGAGTTGCGCAAGTGTAGCACCTGTAAGGGTGCATATATGATTGATCTCCTCCGCGGTGGCGTTTACAAAGAGTGCAACTTTTTCAACAAATGGAGGGAGCATTTTTATGATGGCTGCTGCATCACTCGGTGTGATATAACGCGGTGAATTTTCATAAAAGACAAATCCTAGTGCATCTGCTCCAGCATTAATGGCATAAATCGCATCTTCGTAGTTTGTGATGCCACAGATCTTTGTTCGCATCAGATTTGAAGTGACTCAATAGCTTGTTTTCTATCGCTATGGCCAAATACATAAGAGCCTGCAACAACTACATCGACTCCCGCCTCTTTGAGGAGGTGAATGTTTTTATCGCTCACGCCACCATCAACTTCTATGAGACATGAAGGGTTGAGTCGGTCGCGCATCTCATTGAGTCTACGTGTTTTAGGTAAGACACTCTCGATGAAGCTTTGACCACCAAAACCAGGGTTTACACTCATGAGTAGTACCATATCTAAGTCTGGGAGTAAAAACTCTATCGCTTCAGGTGGTGTGTGCGGATTGAGAACGATAGCTGGTTTGATGCCAAGTGATCGAATCTTTTGAATGAGTCTATGCGGGTGCTTCTCCTCTTCGATGTGAAAAGAGATAAATTGGGGCTTGAGCGGTGCAAACAGCTCGACAAAAAAGGTGTTGTTCTCTACCATAAGATGAATATCAAGAGGTTTCGTCGCAGCTTTAGCAATAGCAGATACTACGACGGGACCAATGGTGAGATTTGGGACAAAGTGTCCATCCATAACATCTACATGGACAAGATCGCATCCAAGAGCACAGATCTCTTCGACATCACTTGCTAGATTTCCGAAGTCTGCGGAGAGAACACTTGGAGCTACTTTTATCATCTTTTTGCCTTTAATTTTTTTTTGGGAATTATAAAAAAAAGATGCTTTTATCTTGTTAAGAAGAAAAGAAACTTCTCCCCATTAAAGAGCAGATCTACCTGCACACCTTTTTTGTTGCTAGCGATCTCAAGCAGACTCTCTATGTTAGGATAGGTACGTGGTAGTGTAATATCTACACGAATGTTTGCATCTCCTAAGAGTGCTTTTACTTTTCCACCGACGATGTTTACTAACTCTGCAAGGGTGTCGAGAATGAGATCTTTATCATCAGTCTCTTCCCCCACGAGCAGTTCACATGCTTTTTTTGCAATAGCCAAAGGAAAAACAAGAATGACCATACCATCCATATCGCCATAGTAACCGATGGAGCTAGCGATGGTTTCTGCTGTCTTTTCAATGGTTATGGTCTGCATCTGCACACTCTCTTTTATTGCCTGTGCATTGGTCATCATCTCGAGTGTCCCAACGGTAGCATCGATAAAGTTTGGCAGTTCGGTTACTGTTGCTTTGTTGATTTGGCGTTTGATTTGTGTAGTCGCTGCAGAACTCGCACCTAGCTCCTCTAGGAGCTCTTTGTCTTTTAAGATAGTGTCCATATTGTGAAAAAACATAATACCTGCATCTTCTAGCGTCTCTTTAAATGTAATTGGAGTCTTATCAAAAGTCATTCCTACAAAGCAGATCGTTGCATTGTACTCGGCAGCTGCGGAGGAGAGCTTAGAGAAGAAGTTGAGGGCATGAATGTTCATACTTACAACCTTATATGCATCGAAGATAAAGAGTCTAAAACCGACATTGAGCGAGTTTTTGTGGTATGCGATGTTAAATGTGTCAGCAATCTCTGCATCTAAAAAAGAGGAGACAGTATAGATAATGGCGTTTCCTGTAACGCGGGAGGCTACCTTTTGTCCCATCTGTCCTAAAAAGGTCTCTTGAATGATAAGATCATAAGCATTTTGGGCTTTGGCTTTTTGATTGAACTCCTCTTGCGTTTGGGCGACTATGGGGTTGTGCCCATTGTCGTGGAGCTCTATTGCCATAGCCGCACGTTGCGATTTGTCTGGACTGTAAAGCAGTACGGGTTTATTTTTATTTTTAAAGCTGTCGGCACAAAGTGAGGCGATCTCTTGCGTTTGAAAAAGAGAAAAGGAGAGATCATTTTCGTAAAAACGCATAATGGCATGGTACTTTTTTGAGTCGTAATCACAAAAACCAACTGTTGCATGGTTTTTGTGTCTTACTTTTTTAAACATCTTTACAAAACCATCTAGTCCATTTCTGTTGAAATAGACCACTTTTTTAAGCGAGACAAGTATCATGTCGGCATTGTTATGGAGTGTGGCTTCTATATCTTCAATACTTAGAGTAGTGGCGTTTGTGTTGCCATCTAGAAAACCTTGAGGGTGAAATACCCCTATGCCATCTTTTACAACCGCTCTCATGAAAGCTCCATAATCTCAAGAAATGTTTCGTAGACACTCTCAACATACTCTACTTGAAAATCTATAAAGTCATTTAAACCAGCCTCAACATATGATGTTTTTGAAAGGGTGAAGAAGAGGAGGAGATGCATCCACTTTCCAAGGGTTTGAACCTCTTGGGTTGTCGCAGTTTTCACTCCAGAAGCAGCCTGTGTAATCTCTGCTACCTTTGGATCCATCTCCCATTTTTGTGAGATCATCTCAGCGATGTCAAAGAGATCTTTGTTACAAAGTCGCTTTAAGATAGTGTTGAGATCAATGGCGTTTACACTGCGAAGGAGTGTGACATCTTTGAGTCTTGTGCTAAAGAGTGCTTCAGCAACGATGATGCTCGCTGGAAGTAGAGTAATGGCACTCTCTATCTCTTTATCGTTAATCGCAAGATGTTTGAGAATCTTCTGCCATCCCACTGTGAGATCTGCTTGAAGCTGATAAAAACTTTTTTGATTGAGTTTGAAAAGTTCCCATTTTGCAGGTGAGAGAAGTGTGAGCATATAGTTATAGACTGCCTGCTGTGACCTTGAAACTCCAAGAATACCAAAGATCTGAGATACATCGCTCACTTCGTTTCGAAAACCAAAGATGGGTTTGTTGACAAGCTCTTTGAGGTAGCTACTGAGTGCTTTGTCCTCTTTTGCACTTTGTGCTGCTTTGATGAGATCTTGAGCTTTAAGATGCTCAAGGGTAGTCCTAAGTGCTTGGGGTGCAGGCGGAATCTTTTTAATAAATGCTTCTATGTGCTCTTGAGTAATCACTTGGTACCACTTTAGTTTTTAAATTTTTTTAGAATGGACGAAGATTCTATCTATATAAGCATAAAAAATATATAAAGTAGGGTTTGTCAAAAAGAGAGTTGGAGGAAGTGTTTCAAAAAGATGAGAGACTTAAGTTCAAGTTTTGCTTAGTTTTGCTATTATTCGCCACTTAAAATATCATTGAAGGATACCAAGATGGCTAGAAAATGTGCTATTAGCGGCAAAGGCCCTATGAGCGGGAACAATGTTTCTCATGCAAAAAACAGAACAAGACGTCGTTTCTTACTTAACTTAAGAACTGTTCGTATTACTCTTGAAGACGGTTCAACACAAAAGGTAAAGATCTCTGCAAGAGAGCTTCGTACACTTAAGAAAAACGCCTAAGTCTTAGGAAAGGATTATGAATCTTCTTGCTAGGATTCGTAAGTTTTTAAACTGGGAGGTATCTCCCAAACCCCACATAACACTCAACGACGAGCTCTATGCTCAACTGCTTCCCTTTAGAACACCTATTATTCTCATTCAGCTCTGTATGGTTGTTGGCACGCTTGGCTACATCTACATCGAAGATTACGAGATTATGGATGCCATTTTTCAGGCTGGATACACCTTTACGACTGTTGGATTTGGAGCACTCAAAGAGGGTGAGTTTTCTGCCGCTGGGCAAATCTTTACCATAACCCTTATCATTTTTGGTTTCACGGTGTTTACTTTAGCGATGGGGATTGTCGTAGACGTTGTGAACAAGGGACGTTTTTCGCGTATACTCAAGGAGAGAAGAATGTTATATAAAATCGCAAAACTCAAAAAGCATTTTGTTATCTGCTATCATAACGACTACACCGTTGAGGTGACAAAGCAACTTCGTAAAAATCATATTCCATTTGTTGTGATTGATCCTAATCCGAAAATTCATGAGTGGGCATTGGAGCACAAGTATCCTCACTATCTTGAAGCAGAGCCACATGCAGAGATTGCCATGCTCAAAGCACACCTCTCATCTGCAAAAGGACTCATTACACTTGCAGACTCTATGGCGGACAACATCGCTCTTATTGCCTCTGTGAGACTTTTTGAAAAGGAGCATGAGCTTCCTCGTCCCTACTATGTTATCGCCTCTGCTCAAAGCATAAGTGGAATTGAAAAGCTCAAAAAACTCGGAGCAGATACGGTTGTTGCACCTACAAAGCTAACTGCACAGCGAGTGAGTGCCATGGCAGCTCGTCCAGATATGGAGAATCTCCTAGAGGAGTTTTTGTACAAGAGTGACAACCCGCTTAACATGGAAGAGATCGAAATTCCAAAATACAGCTGGGCGGTGCTCAAAAAGCTCAAAGAGACCCACATTCGTGAGATTGCTAATACTTCAATTGTAGGCATTACAAAAAAAGATGGGAAATTTATGTCGATGCCAAAGGGTGATGTACTGATCACCAGTGAGTGTAAGCTTCTAGTCATTGGAACGCGCAATGGTATTAAGATGACACGAGACATTATGCGTCAAAGAGTAAAACCTAAGGAGATTAAATTTGTATAGTCTAAAACAATTACAGAGTGGCGTTTGTGCTGCTCACGGCTTTTATGCAGATGGTGTGAGTGCGGGACTCAAAGCAAATGGTGCTAAAGATATGGCGTTTATCTACTCAGATGCTTTGTGTGACGTTGCAGCTGTTTTTACGACCAACAAAATGGCAGCCGCACCGCTCAAACACTTTAAAGCAAAGGGCGATTTTCAGACCAACTTTGTCATCATCAACTCCAAAAACGCAAACGCCATGACGGGTCAAGCGGGAGTGAGTGACATTGAAGAGGTGCTCTCTACTCTTCCAAACGCAGTGGTCAATCCTGTGATGAGCTCCACAGGTGTCATAGGTGTGAGACTTCCAAAAGAGAAGATCATCGCAGGGGCGAAGCTTTTTGACCTCTCTAAACGCGATGCAAACGCAGCAGCAAAAGCCATTATGACTACTGACTCTTTCTCTAAAGAGATGGCTTATGAGGTGACACTTGAAGATGGAAGCAGTTTTAGAATAGGTGCCATGGCAAAAGGTGCAGGAATGATAAACCCTGCAATGGCAACGATGCTCTGTTTTATAACCACGGATGCAGCAGTCTCAAAAAGCGAGATGCAAGCGATGCTCGATGAGTTGGTTGTGACTACCTTTAACGCAGCAAGCGTGGATGGTGACACGTCTACTAATGACACTTTACTGCTCTTAGCAAATGGTAAAAGTGGTGTTTATGATGCTGCTGCATTTAAAGAAGCACTCCATGCGATTATGCTCTTTTTGGCACGTGAAATGGTTCGCGATGGGGAAGGGGCGACAAAACTTGTTACCTACAATGTCACAGGAGCAAAAGATGACAAAGAGGCTGAGCGAGTCGCTAAAGCCCTCTCAGATTCACTCCTTGTTAAAACAGCACTTTACGGTGAAGATCCAAATTGGGGACGCATTGCGTCGACGGTTGGGGCAAGTGGTGTAGAGGCTGATGAGGCGACACTGACTATAAAGTTTAACGATCTGTGCGTTTATGAGAGAGGCAATCTTCTGTTTGATAAAGAGATGGAAGTTGAGGCTGCGGCTATTATGAAGCTTGACGAGTTTAGTATCTCTTGTGATTTAGGCATAGGAGAAGGAAAATTTACCGCGTTTGGCTGCGATCTTGGATATGAATATGTCAAGATAAACGCAGACTATAGAACATAGTTGTTTAATTTTTTTAAAAAATAGGAGATATGGATATGAAAATAAAGAGTCTTGTTTTATCAACTCTATTACTTTGTGGGAGTGCTTTTGCGCAGGAGCATTCAGAAAAATCGGGTGAATTTTATGTAGTTACAAAAGCGCTTATGACGACATCTTCACATGTTGATGAGGGTGAGGGTGTGAGTGTTGATGGTGAAGTAGGTGGTGGCATTGGTTTAGATATTGGATATACGCTCCCTTATCACCTTGCACTTGAGCTTGATACCTCATACAGCAAAAACAGTGTTACCGAAAAAGAGATAGTTCATGGTGAGCTCGAAGAGATTGATGCGAGTGCTTCTTACTGGACATATGCTTTTGATGTGGTCTACACACTTCCTGTGTGGCACCATTTTGCACTGATGGGCAAGCTTGGGTATGAAGTGGAGCACGAGGAGATAAAAGAGCTCCACATGGACAAAGAGGATAATGGTGTCGTCTATGGTGCTGGAGTTGAGTATCACATCGCATCTCACTATGATGCTCTTTTTGAGTATGAACAGAGTTCTATTGATTCACCACGTGGATCGAGTCTTTATGCAGGTTTGAAGTATATTTTTTAAATCTGCTCTCAAAGAGGATTATCTATAATCCTCTTTAAATGCCACATATCTCGCAGCAGAGGCATAAAGCTCCTGCACCTCTTCTTGGCTTAACTCTCGGACAACTTTTGCAGGACTCCCCATAATGAGTGAACGCGGAGGAAAAACCTTTCCTTTAGTCACTAATGCTCCAGCACCCACTATAGACTCCGCACCAATGACCGCACCATCTAAAATGGTCGCACTCATCCCAATGAGACACCCTTTTTCAATAGTACAGCCATGGAGCATAACGCGGTGACCGATGGTGACGTCATCACCTATGATGGTGGGATTGCCATCACTTTTGTCGGCTTTTTTGTAGTGCGTGACATGAACCATGCTCAAGTCTTGGATGTTTACCCTATCGCCTATGCGGATGAAGTGAACATCACCTCGTACAACGCAGCCAAACCAGATGGAGCAATCTTCGCCACAGATAACATCACCTATAAGATCTGCAGAGGGTGCGATCCAACTCTTTGCTCCAAGAGTTGGTAGAGTGTTTTTAAAACTATGTAACATCTTAACTCTCCATAAAAAAGCGTGTTGCCATCTGCTGAATATCTGATGGTGTCATCTTTTTTGTTGCCTTTGAGATACGGTTGACATACTCCTCGAAAAACTTGTGGTTATTGAGCGGTTTTTGCTCTTTGTGAGAGAGCTTTGTGTAGCTTCCATCATGATGGAGTTCGTGAGAGAGGGTATTGTCTGCGAGTTGGAGCTGTAGCACTTGGAGAATCTTCTCTTTAGCCGCTTGGTCTTTGATGCCAGTGAGCAGCTCAACACGACGCACAAGGTTTCTTGGCATCCAGTCAGCACTCGATATGTAGACTTGTGTCGCATCATTTTTAAAGAAAAAAGCTCTGGAGTGTTCAAGATATTTTCCTAAAATAGAGACCACACGAATGTTCTCACTCACACCTTCAATGCCTGGTTTTAAACAGCAGATACCACGAATAATAAGCTCCACTTTTGTGCCTGCTTGGCTTGCCTTGTAGAGTGCACGGATGACATCATCATCTACAAGTGAGTTCATCTTGGCGATGATGTGTCCTTCGCTACCTCTACGGGCTTCGTTTTGAATGAGCGAGAGAATTTTTGGCTTGATCTGTGATGGTGCCATATAGAGCTCGTTGAGTTTG
>CAZJRG010000027.1:0-17203 GCA_964548435.1 uncultured Sulfurimonas sp.
GTAGTTGCGGCTGCTCTTGTTTTAGTTCACTTTGTAAAAGAGTCTCTGATGCAGCTACATTTTGAGTCTCATTTCGTGGTGCTTCAAGAGAGAGTTTTTCAGCTCGAAATAGCTCACCCTCGAAGATATCTACAGTGGTATATCTCCCTATAATCTCACTGCTCATAAGTGGCTTCTCTCCTACATAACTCTTTGGAAGCATCATCTCTTTAATATCGTTTGAAGAGATAATCTCTGCGCGAAGAAGCTTATGCTTTGCAACTATCACCTCTACAAGCTCTTGCGATTGTGTCGCTTTGGCATCTTGTTTTGTGTAGAAAAGAAGTGCTAGTGATGAGCTAAAAAGAACAAGCCCTACAAGCACTCCTATTATCAATCGTATCTGTCTGTTTTTCATACTACTCCTTTTTTAGTTGATACTTGGCATCAGTGCGTCTGCTGCCATTGGAAACGCGATCATAGCTATAACAGCTGGAATGACAAAGATGAACATTACAAGCGTGATACTTATGTTCATCGTTGCAGCCTTTTTTTCAACACCTAAGATCTCTAAAGACTTTATCTCTTGAGCTTGGTTTTCAAAGATGCTCTTCACCCCAATTCCTGTCTCTTCAGAGAGACGCATAAATCCCACTATTGCGCCTATGGCTTCTGAACCTGTTCTTTGTGTGAGGTTCGTATATGCCACCTCGCTTCCGTATGTGACAAACTCATACTTAAAGAGTTTGGACTCATTTAAAAGATCCGCTCCAAGCACTTGAGTCGCCTCGGTGGTCACTTTGTCTATTGCGTTATTGAGACCGCCACCACCTTCGAGTATGATGATAAGCAGGTCTATAAAGATGGCAAGATCATTCTCAATGCGTTTGATCCTTGCCTTGATCTGCTCTTCAAGGTAGACAAAAGGTGTAAACGCAGCGATAGCCACACCGGCAAATAGAATAAAAATCTGCATTAAAGTAGAGAGCTCTAGTAAAAAAAGCAGCATCAAAAGCACCAAGCCTGTAAATATACTCGCTCCTACGATCTCATAAAACTCCCTTTTACTCAAACCCGCTTGGAGAAGTTTTTGTTCAAACTCCTCTTTGCGTTTAGATCTTTTACTCGTGAGCAGCTCATCTGTGCTCATATCGAAGATGGTGTTTATCTTCTGCGTATGCGCATACAAAGCATATAGATAACCCATGAGATACCAAGAGATGATGAGTAGAGAGATAGCCAGAAGAAGATAAGCCAGAGTCTGCATCATTTCTCTATCCTTGTGATGAACTTGTTAAAGATCATCCCAATAAAAACCCACATACAGATCCCTAAAAGCTGAAACCTTCCATACTCTGACTCCATAAAGTAACTATGAATCTTTCCATCAAAATTTTGGTTGATCATGAAGTACAAAAAGATGGCGATACCTACGACAATGTAAGAGCCAATACTCCCCTCGCGCGTCACCACATCAACCTTCTCTTGCATCTTTTTTCTGTAGCTAATGGTCTTCTCAACCTTCTCCAAGGTGTTTGAAAACTGCCCTCCACTCTCTCGTCCTATCTTTATGGCAAGAGCGAAAACAAGCAGCTCTTTGGAGTGGACATACTCTCCAAGACGCGCAAACGCAGCACTCTCTCCTATGGTGTTTTTCTCCTGAAAAAATCCCGAAAATATCCTCTTAAACATCTTAGAGCTTGAAACGGAGATAGATTTTGCAAGCGCTTGCTCAAAACCTATACCATTTTTCATCATCTTCACAAGTACGGAGATCGCTATGGAGAGTGAACGGTTAAACTCTTTTCGTCTCTGTGATATCATGGCTCCAAGAGCCATAAATACTAAAAACGATCCAAACGCAAAACCAAAAACAAAGCCGACCCAATGGCGTAAAAAGAGTGCGAACAAAAAAGCTATAAATGTACACAAGAGCATCACTACAACCAAAAAGAGAAGCTGATGCGACTCAATACCTGCATGACGAAGTAATCTTTTGAGTTTATAGCCAAGTGAATTCTCAAGACTCTCTTGGCGTTTTTTCTCCTCTAAGAGATCATTTATCTCATCTTCTCGCAGCGTTATGACACTCTTAATAAAACGCAGATGCTTGACGCGTGCATACTCCATGTAGAGTATGTAAATAAAAAAGCTAGCACTTGCACTCATTACTCCCAAGAGGAGTATCTCTATCTCAAGTCTGCTCATTATTGTAAGTTTGGCCAGCGCTCAAGAAGATTGACGCCTGAGTTGTAAGAGGCCTCTACTATCTCTGTCATATAGTGCGGCTTCCAGCCACACATCCGTTTTGGATGAAAATTTTTCAGCTCTTTTAGAAACATCTCTTTTGTGACATTAAACTCGTTGTCAAAGATTCTGCTATCAAGTATGACCCCGTTTTGAAGCATCTTCGCGGTGGAGCGAAGCGATGCTGAGACTGCTTTAAACTCTCCACTTGAGTCCATAGGATTGTCCGTGTTTTTGTTGCGTGAAAACTCAAAGAGATCAAGCATAGAGACGACACCATTGTCCTCAACCCTTCTCTCAGGTTCCGATATTTTGACAATACGGCGTTTACCGTCTGGAAAACGCACTATCTGAACGATGAGATCTACCGCAGAGATGATTTGCGACCTTACAAAAGACATATTTGCAGTGGGACGTGCCTCTAGGAACATATTTTCTATTCTCACGATTGACTCTTTTGTATCATCGGCGTGGATGGTGGTCATAGAGCCTGGATGTCCCGTGTTCATGGCGTTTAACATGGTCACTATTTCAGGACCCCTACACTCACCCACGATGATACGTCTCGGACTTGAACACAGTGCGGTGCGCAGAAGCGACTCTATGTTTATCGCCCCTGCTCCCTCTTCGTTTGCTGGTCGCGTTTCAAAAGAGCGTATGGAGTGGCAAGGGAGTTGGGGTTTCATCTCTTTTGTGTCTTCTATGGTGAGGAGTTGGTCTCCTTCATCGATGAAGCGAGTGATGGCGTTTAAGAAGGTGGTTTTCCCGCTTGAAGTACCACCTGAGACGACAATGTTGAGCTTTCCAATGACCGCTTTTACTAAAAAATACGCCATCTTGAGATCTATCATATTTGAGTCAATCAGTGTCTCAAAAAGGAGTGGTACTTCGCGAAACTTTCTTACCGTCAAGTAAGAACCCGCGTGACCATCTTTGTCTACATTTGCAGCGATTGGCGGTATCTGTATCTCTATACGTGATCCATCTGGAAGCTTTGCCGAGGCAATAGGCGTAGACTCATCGACTTTTCTGTTTGAGCTTGAGAGCATACGGTTGATGATGCGTTTTAGCTCCTCTTCACTTCGAAAACGAAATGGGGTGATGATGGTCTTACCGTTGTAGATGACGTCGATGTAGTCTTTTGTATTGACAATGATGTCGTTAAGATCGCGTCCAGCGATGCGGGTGATGGCGCTGACTGGTCCATAGTAGAGAAGATTGTCGATGATAAAATCAGCAATCTCGGCTTTGAGTGCTATTTTTGGGAGTGAGAACTCTGAGATGTGCTTGACAACCACTTCACGAATCATCTTCTCTGTGATCTCACTTTTGATGTTGAGCTTCTCTAAAAAAGCATCATATATTTTACATGCAAGTTCAAAATACTCTTCACTTGTGTAAATAAGTGGAAAACAGAGCTCTGCACATGAAAGATCAAGCTCTAAAGGTGTCTCTTCATGTCTCTGCGACGTGCTTAACTTCTCTTGCGTATAGCTATGCCCGCGTATCTTCTCTTTTAGAGCCATCTTTTCACCTTCGCCCAGAGTGAACTCTGTTCACCTTTGGCTGACTCATGTCTGTAAAGCTCTGCATCATGCAGAAAAAACTTCATGCCAAACTCATCTAAGGCACTCATAAATGGTGCGTTTGGATAGAGGTCACAGACAAGTCTCGCCTCATTCCAGCACTCTCTTAAGTGGAGTGCATCATTTGGGAGTGAGAAGTCTATCTCGAAGTGGTGCTTGAGTCCTTTGGAGAGAATCTTTTTCGCCTCTTCGTGTGTGACGCTTCCAAAAGAGTCTGCACGATTTGCAATAATGTGAGTCTTTTTGTACCAACCGCTTTTGTCAATGATGTCGATGTAGGTTTTTAAAATCGACATTGAGGGAATACTAAACTCTGTGATGACAAAGATATTATCCGCAATCTCTTGAATGTCGATCTCTAAATCGACATCTTCAAAAACGCCAACATCTATGATGATGAAGTCAAACTTCTCTTTGACAAACGCGATAAAGTTGAGATATTTGTGGATGTTCTCACTCTTCTCTAGCTCCTCTCTTTGTGTATGCTTTTGAATCCCTGGCACATAGTAGAAGTTGTTTGTTAGTTTTTCAAGACCGTTATCAAAAAGCTCTTGCATCTCAAGCTTCATAAGCGTGGCAAGATCAATGATGGTTTTTGTTGGTTTGATGTTTTCAAAAAAGAGATTTGAGATAGCTTTTGTAGAAGCAAAATCAAGATAGAGTACATTTTTGTCAAGATTTTTTTGAGCTAAACTCTTAGCGAGGTTCATCGAGATAGTCGTCGTTCCAACGCCACCGCTTATGCCCGTAAATACCGAGATATTACTCTTACCGCGACGTGTCTTGATGACACTTTGCGACTCGCGAATCACTCTTTTTATGACTCCAGAGTCTGTTGTCGCTTCATTCATATAAGCATCAACACCGATCTTTCCAGCCAAAAGCGAGTATTCGACATCCTCCTTACCCACAACGATGATGTAGATGTTTTCTGTAAAATAGATACGATTGAGCGCTGTGATTTCAGAAAGAGACTCCACACGGTAGAGCAGAACTACATCACGGTAGTTACTCGCTGCATAGAAGTTTATAAACTCTTCAATAGAGCTAAAAGTGCTCACATCGGTGAACTCGTTTTGGAGCTCATCGTAACAGCTTGTTTGTGTTTTAGATACGTATGCGATGATCATCTGCGTTCCTAGTTGTTTTTTATCTCAAGCGTCTCGATGATTCGAGTGTTGAGCGGCGAAGTGGCGTCAAGCTCTACTCTTTTAAGATCCAAGATGAGTCCACGAGCGACTTTGCTTGTTATGTTTTCTATGCTCAAACCACCAAAGAAAAATTTACTCATACCACTTGCTATGCTTTTAAACCAATTTATAGGATTCATAAAACCACCGCTATTCCAATCACTTAGATAATCAAACATTCCTTTGCTTCCAGTTGATGTCTGACACCAATCAAGATAGTTTTCATAAGTTTGTTTGTTTATTTTAATGTTTGAGTTATCTATCGTAATTGTAGATGTTCCAAAGAGTTTTTTCACAGTCATTTGAACATTCGGTCCATCTTCTGGTGTGAATGTGTAAGTCCAATCTGAACTGCCAAAAATTCCTCCCATCATCCCAGCATCATTATGCACTGTACACGAGTTGAGCATATCCCCATACACCGAACGAATTTTTAAGAGTTTGAAGTTCTCAAAATCATCGACTTGCGTTCCATCATTTGTGATGGCAAAGGTGAGCGTCATGGCGTTTGCGTCGCTAAACGCATAGACTCTCTCCTTAGGATCGGCCACTTTTGGCGCTTTGCTTGAGCCAAACATCATCGTCTTCATCATGTTCATCATAGTGAGCATCGGTTTCATCATCTCTTTTAAAAATGAGAGTTTTGTGTTGTCACTTCCTCCAATGTCGCTCATATAAGGCACGTTTTCTATCTTGCCTGTCATCGCTAAAAGCGCGTTTTCCGTATCGCCTAGAATGTAGCTGCTTTGTATCTCTGTAACACTTGCATTTGTAAAAAAAGGCATCCATGCATCCATACCAAAACCACTCATCATTCTACACATGAGTCCATCACTAGAAAAACTCATAAACATCATCTTACACTGCTCGTTCTGTGAGCTTTTTTGCGCTTCATCGTAGTGAAGCAGCGAGACTGGAGTGTTGAGTGTAGGTGCGTTTATCTGCGTTGCAGCCCCCTCGCTACTAGGCTTTGTCATGCGTTTCTCTTTTTCTACGCCTGCAATGATATTTGCTATATAACGCTGAGTCTCTCTTCAGCGTCATCGCTTCTTGGCGTATACTTCACATCTGCTATGTCGCTTTTGCCAAAAAAGTCATTGCCAAAACCGATGGTCTTTGAGAACATAAAGTCAAACGCGGAGGTAAAAAAGCTAAAAAAACTTTTGCGCGGTGCGTTTGGCGCTCCGACGACAGGCTCTTTATAGTACTCATCAGAGCGTAAAACATCAAGAGGATAAAAAGTGCTTGCATCGCTGCTGTTGTAGTTTGGCGACTCTACAAACGCCACTTCAAACTCATCTGTGGTTCCAGTTTTTGGAGAGAGTAGCGTTTCGTTATTGAGCAAAAATGGCTTCTGCCCTGAGCACCCTTGTGACTCCAAAAGAGGGTCAAGCGCACATGCCGAAGTCGCTTCGATTGTCACCTTAAAACGCCCTTTTCTTGTGATATTTGTATAAGTAGATTCATCTTCGGCTTGGTCGCTAAATCTACTCCAAAAGTTCTCTACTTTAAAATTTTTAGTAGTTATACTCGCTTCGCGTTCATAAAATGTATTGCCGTATCTATCTTTTGACTTGTTTTGCGGGATTGGCTCAAACTCTGTTGTCGTTATAGTTTGAGAGTGAAGAGGTGCAAGCAGCAGTGTCGCTAGAGCAAGAGTTGTCAATCTTAAATGTTTCATCTTTTTCCTTAATCGTCTATCTAATTTTTTTGCATCATGATGTGGTTGTCATTACTTATTTTTGTATCGAGTGCATCTTTTTTTTGCCCCTCTTCACCGTAGAGCTCTTTGTTATGAGTAGCAAGCTCATATCTGCGTATGATGGCAGCTTCTAGGAGCTTGTCTTGGACCTTGTGCAGATGTGTGAGCTCAGTGGTTTTGTGAAGGTTGTCACTCTCCCCGCCTAAAAACCAGATAAACCAAAACAGTAACAGTATGGCTAAAAAGAGTGGCACGATCGCCACAGATGCTCTTCTCATAAAACTCCTAAACCATAAGCTCCAAGTGCAGCCAAGCTCATAGCTGGCGCAAAAGCAAAGCTCTTTTTTTTCACTATCAACAAAAGTAAAAGATGCAACAGACCACTTAAGAGTAGGAAGTAACCCACACCCTCTAAACTCACAAAAACAGCACAAAAGGCCCCAAAACGTAGATCTCCACCTCCAAACGCCATATTCAAAGCCAAGGGAATAAGAAATACCCCCAAAACGATGAGAACACTGTAGAGATCAAAGAGAGAGAGACTCTGCTCCATCTGCTTCAAAAGGAGTAAAACGCCAAACGCGGGAAGGATGATCTTATCAGGAATAAGCTCTTTTTTTATGTCTATCCTAGAGATGACAAATGCAATAGTTATAAAAAAAGCTAATACCAAGCTTACTCTCCCAAATAAGTTTTTGTGATACTTTTTTGATATGTTTGTGATTATAATGTAATAAATTTGGATAAGAAAAGAGTAAGGATAAAAAAATGTTAATTTTGGGTAGATGTGTAACAAAATGGAAACATTTGAATAAAATGCAGAGAGCAAAATAAGTAAACTTTATCTTGCTCTTTAAAAAATCACGAGGCGAAGCTGCTTTTGAAGTTATCTTTTTTGATGACGATCTCTTTTTGTCGCTCTTTGCGACGCATATCTTTCTCCACAAATATCTTTTTGCGTGTTTTTGGATCCATCTCTGTGTAGTACATTACCGCGGAGTATGTCGATGGTGTCGGGGTGAAGATCTGCGCCTGCTCTGGGTTCATCTGTAGCTCTTGGGTAGTGAAACGTTTGAGCTCGTGCATATCTTTCTCCTCACATCCAGGGTGTGCTGCGATGAGATAGTAGGTAAGAAACTGCTGCTTGCCCTCTTCGGCGTTTAGCTTGTCATACATCTCTTTGAAGTCTATAAGTGTCTGTTTTCCAGGCTTGCCCATAAGATCGAGTACATGCTGCTGCGTGTGCTCGGGAGCCACTTTCATCTGCCCTGAGATATGATGCTTTACGAGCTCTTTTAAGTAGCTATACCCATGTTTTTTATCAGCCGTGATGAAGTCGTAACGAATCCCTGAGGCTACAAAGGCTTTTTTTACCCCTTCGACTTCGCGAATTTGACGAAGCAGATTGATGTTGCGTTCATGATCGACCTCCATACTGCCACAGAGATGGCGAGAATCGACACAGCGCTGGTGTGCACAGGTGCCGAGTTTGAGTTTTTTGTTGCACTCATATCCGTACATATTTGCCGTTGGTCCACCGACATCGCTTATGATGCCTTTATAGTCTTTGTACTTGTTAAACTCTTTTGCTTCGGCTAAGATGTTTGCTTCACTGCGCGTGCGGATGGTACGACCCTGATGCACACCAATAGCACAGAAGTTGCACTCTCCCCAACACCCCTGATGCGTCATGATGGAAAACTTGATGGTCTCAAGACACTTCACCTTGCCAAACTTCTCATAGTATGGGTGCTGCTCACGAGTAAAAGGGAGGCTGGCGTTTGCATCCATCTCCTCTTCATTTAAGTAGTCACACGGCGGGTTTTGAATGAGGTATCGATCATCTACTTTTTGACAAAGTCCATCGGCAGAGATCGGATCGTTGTTGTCGTAGAAGTGGTCAAAAAGATCGATGTAGCGCTCAGGTGTATCGATGCACTCTTGATGTGTCGGAAGCTGTATAAACTCCTCTTTTGGCTCTTTAGAGATGTAGCAGATACCGCGAATGTCTCTATAATCCTCTTTGCGTTCAATGGCGCGAGTAAGCTCTTCAATGGCGATCTCCCCCATCCCATAGACCAAGATGTCCGCTTTGGCGTCAAAGAGTATGGGTTTGCGCATCTTGTTTGTCCAGTAGTCGTAGTGACTCACACGTCTTAGACTCGCCTCGATGCCTCCAAGCACCAAAGGCACGGTGTTTTTAAAGTAGCGACGAATGAGATTGCAGTAGACACTCACAGCTCGATCAGGTCGGCGGTTGTTGATCCCCCCTGGCGTGTAGTCGTCGGAGTTTCGAAACTTCTTGGCGGCGGTGTAGTTACTCACCATGCTATCGACACTCCCGCCGCTGATGCCCCAGTAGAGTCTAGGTTCGCCCAAACGCATGATGTCGTCACTGCTGTTGACGTCAGGCTGCGCGATGATGCCTACTTTGTACCCCATGCGCTCAAGCATTCGCCCAACCATCGCGATGCCGATGAATGGCGAGTCGATGTAGGAGTCGCCGCTGATTAAAATCACATCACAGTAGTCCCAACCACGCTCATCCATCTCCTCTCTCGTCGTTGGAAGAAAATCCGCCTCGGTAAAAGTTACGGTCTCTCTGTTTGGATTGTCGTGTTTCGATTTATTTCGTCTACTCATATTCGAGCCTTTAAAATATAACTTTTAAGTATCTTATTTAGTTTGATACGTATAATCATACTTTATTCAACTACACAAAGAGATTAGATATGAACTATCCTTACAAAAATTTAGAAAACTTTACGCTTCCTAAGCTGCTTGAGCGTTCGGTCGAACTCTACGGTTCAAGAGATGCACTTGGCGAGGCTGGTGGAGCTATATTTAGCTATAAAAAACTAGGTGAGAAAGTAAACGCCACCGCATCAATGCTCCAGCACCACGGCATAAAAAAGGGAGACAAAGTCGTTCTTTTGAGTGAAAATATGCCCCACTGGGGAGTGGCATATTTTGCCGTAGTCTCCTTTGGAGCTGTTATTGTTCCTGTTTTACCCGATTTTCATCCATCAGATGTGCATCACATTATCAGACACTCTGAGGCAAAAGCGGTCTTTGTTTCCACTAAGCATCTCTCTACCATAGAGGAGTTCAAAGATGATGGCTTGAAGTTTGTAGTTGAACTTGAGAGTTTAGAGATCATTGAACGCCTTGCGCACACTTCACTCCTTGAAAAGCTCAAAGAGAGATTTAAAAAACACTCATTTGAGCCATCCTCTCCTGATGAAGATGATCTCGCTTCACTCCTCTATACTTCAGGAACTACGGGGCACTCTAAGGGTGTAATGCTTTCACACAAAAACCTTGTCACAAACGCCATGTCTGCCTACGAAAAGGTCAACATACTTCCAAGTGATGTCTTCTTATCGATCTTGCCTCTTGCACACACCTTAGAGTGTACGGTTGGACTTATCATTCCACTTCTGCATGGCTCATCTATTCGCTACATCGACAAAGCGCCTACACCTACGGTACTGCTCAAAGCCTTTGAAGAGGTTCGCCCAACCATGATGCTGAGTGTTCCGCTCATCATAGAGAAGATCTACAAAAACAGAGTGCTACCAAAATTTACGGCTTCGGCGATGATGCGCTGGCTTTACAGTGTGGCGTTTTTTAGGAAAAAGCTAAATGCCATCGCAGGAAAAAAACTCATTAAGACTTTTGGTGGTAGGCTGCGTTTTTTTGGAATTGGTGGTGCTGCCCTCTCACCAACCGTAGAAGAGTTTTTACAAGAGGCTGGGTTTCCTTACATCATCGGCTATGGACTCACCGAATCAGCACCGCTCATAGCAGGCTCTACTATCTACAAACCATCAAAGCTTCGCTCCACGGGAACGGCCATGGCTGGTGTTGAGATCGCCATCAAAGACAAAGACCCCATCACGGGTGAAGGCGAGATCATAGCTCGCTCGCCTAGTATCATGATGGGCTACTACAAAGATGAGGAGAAAACGGCAGAGATACTTCATGATGGTTGGCTTTATACCGGAGATTTGGGCTACATCGACGAAGATGGCTATCTCTTCATCAGCGGAAGAAGCAAAAATGTCATCATCGGTTCAGGTGGGGAAAACATCTACCCAGAACAGATAGAGACTAAAATTAATCAATACGAGAGTGTTTTGGACTCTTTGGTAATGGAGCAAGATGGCAGACTTGTAGCACGTGTGCATCTTGACTATGAACTGATGGATAGACTCTTTGAAGCAGACAAAACGCCAGATGATGAAGTAAGAGAGAAGATAGAGAAGCACCTTGAAGGGCTCCGTATCGCAGTCAATACACAGGTCTCAAACTACTGTAAAGTAAGTAAGTTTATAGAGCAGATAGAGCCCTTTGTCAAAACGCCGACAAAGAAGATAAAACGCTATCTCTATACCAACTAAAGAGCGACTAAGGCAAAAAAGCCTTAGTTGAATTGTGGTTGTACGAAAGGTATGACCTGTTTTTTACGGCTTAAAACGCCAGGAAGCCATACTTGATTGTTTTGTAGTTTTGTGTTAAACGCAGCTTCTATTTTACTTGGATCGTCACTCACACAAAGAAGCTGCGAGCCCTCTTTCATGATGTCTGTTAAAAGTACAAGCATAGTATGCAGACCATCTTCTTCTTTCATTTTGATCATATCCGCATAAATTTCATCTATTCTGTCATCAAGTGCTGAGATATCTATCATCTCTAGCTGATTCACGCCGACTCTGCTGCCGTTCATATCAAATGGCTTGTAATCTCTCGTGTTTAAATCTCTCGCACTCGCACCTTCTGTTCCAGATTTTACTATGAACATCTCCATAGCAAGCTCTTTGTAGTTCTCAATACCAGCGATTTTTGCAAGCTCTTTGACCGCTTTTGTATCTGCTTTTGTACATGTAGGCGATTTAAATATCACCGTGTCGCTCAAAATTGCAAGCATCATCATACCAGCGATATCTTTTGGTATCTCTACACCCATAGCGTCATAGACCTCTTTTACAACAGTGTTTGAACACCCAATAGGACGAATCCAACACTCTAGTGGTGTTGATGTCATCAAATCACCGAGTTTATGATGGTCTATGATACCGACAATGGTCGCCTCATCTATATCATCTTGAAAGTGTGCCTTGTCTGTAGAGTCCACTATGTAGACTCTCTCACCCGACACGGAAGTTTTTAGCTCTGGTAGAGTGCCGCCAAATTTGTTTAAAATAAACTCTGTTTCAGCAGAGATATCACCCTGACGAGCAGGAATATACTCTTCATTTTCTAACTGATTTTTTAAATAAGAGATAGAAATCGCACCAACAATAGAATCACTATCAGGATTTCTGTGTCCAAATACGTAAACTGACATATATTAAGCCTTTAAAAATATTTTTTAGAATTATACAAAAAGAGAGCTCTAAAGAGGCTTATATTTTCCTCTTTTACTCTCTCATTAAAGGTAATTTATAGAGTAGCTCTCTGCAGTACTCATACTGCTCTAAATCTTCAAGCCATTTTTTTGGCACTGCATTTATGCCTCTGTACGCTCCCAAGACCATGCCGATAGCTATAGCTCTTGAGGCATTGTCTCCTCCGACCATGGCGTTTGCACGAAGGGCCTCTATGAGACCATCTTCTTTGTCGGCATACTTGAGTATGAAGTAGATCGCTCCTGGAAGCGTTCCCTCAGTTGGACTTGCTTTTCCTACTTTTATAGGTTCGCTTCGACCTATGTCCCAGAGTCTTGCCATGCTCGTAAGGGAGAGATCATCGCTAAACTTCTCTTGATGCAAGGCGGAGTTTACATCGCTCTCCTCTTTGTACTTTGCGATGGCTTGGGCTGTTTTGGCTTCAAAAAATCCGCCCATTTGCACTGCAACATCTTCTATGGCATCGCTTGGCGTTTGACCATTGATAACGCGGTGTGTCACGCGGGCAAAAAACTCTCCGCCACCCAAAGCTTCACCGTTTTTGTGTGTAAACATAGACTTTCTCGCCGCATCCACTATGCTCTCTTCATCATCATAGTAAGCATGAGCCGCCACATGACGAATAGCCATAGCGTTTGAGATGCCGCCAAGGTGCTCCACTGGCACGCCTTGTGCCACTTGTGCATAGGTCTCTCTTGTCATAGTGCATATCCAAGAGCCCCAGCCATTTTCAAGGCGTTTTTTCCAGTGGGGAATGAGATTTGCCACGCTTAGCGGTCTTACAGTATCACTGATAGCGGCGAGATGTTCCAAAATGAGAATGTTGTAGTCGCCATAGTCCGTCGTTCCACCCGCTTTTTTGCCAGGATGGTAGTTTCTCTCTCCCCAGCCTATGCCGTGAGTAGCACCGCCCATCATCTCTCCAGGGGACATATAGCGCTCTATGGGTTTTTCTCCGTAAGCTTGGTAAATTTTTTTGGCATCATACTCGTAGTGCGAGCCAAGGCACATCGCATCTCCTACCATAGCAGCGAAAAACGCCCCCTCCATAGCCTCTTTTTTAGTTGCTCTTTGCATAAAACTCTCCAAATTTTTTGAGCCATCATAACCAAGTAAAATTTAGTGAGTGTATATTTTTTGTACCACTCTTATTTTTTAAGCTTTTAAAAGAATCTCAGCGATTACATCTTTGGTGTAAACACCATCCATTCCCCACACTTTTGCCGTCTCGCTTGCGTTTAGGGCGATTTTATCCAACTCTTCTTTTGGTATTTTGGCATCTTTTAAAGAGGTTGGTGCTCCTATCTTTTTAAACCACGCTTTAAGGAGTTGTATACCCTCCTCTGTGTTTTGCGTACCAAAAATCTCTCGCGAAAATCTTTCATATTGCTTAATATTTTGCTCTTTGTGCCACTCCATCCATGCGGGAATCACAATGGCAAGCCCCGCGCCGTGAGCGACATCGTAAAGAGCTGAGAGGGAGTGCTCTATGAGATGGTTAGGAAAGCTTCCTCCCGCCGTTCCCGCTGGTGTGAGACCGTTGAGTGCTTGGAGCGAGACCCAAGCAAACTCCGCTCTTGCATCATAATCATCTGGATTTTCTAAGAGTATTTCAGTTGTTCGCATCACCGTTTTGATGATGGACTCGACAAGCGAAGCGTTAAACGCAGGGTGTACTGAGGCTGTAAAGTAGACCTCTATGGTGTGAGCGATAATGTCTACAGCGGAGTATGCCAAATACTCATTAGAGACCGTTGCCATAAGCTCAGGGTTGATGACTGAGACTCTTGGATTTACTTTCACCGTTCCTATGGAGTATTTCTGCTGCGTTTTATCGTTTGTGATGACAGAGTTACCATTCATCTCGCTTGCAGCGGCCGAGAGAGTCATCACGGCAAAAACAGGCAATGCGTCTTGTACCTGTGCTTTGTTAATAAAAAAGTCCCACACATCGCCATCGTAGAGTGCTCCCGCGGCGATTGCCTTTGCGGAGTCTATGACACTCCCTCCTCCTACTCCCAAAACTGCTTGAGCACCTTGCTCTTTTGCGATTTTTACACCATCATAAACGCGACTGAGCAAAGGATTACTCACTATGCCAGATAGTTCTACAAACGCCACTCCATGCTCGCTTAAAGATGCGAGCACTTTATCGTAAAGACCACTCTTTTTGATGCTGCCTGTGCCATACGCGAGCAATACTTTGGTGATGCCGCTCTCTTTTATGTAGAGACCGATGTTATTCTCTTTGCCTCGTCCAAACTCTATTTTTGTTGGGTTATAGTAGGTAAAATCGTTCATCTTTTGTTCCTTGATAAAAATTAAAAAGAGTGATTGTACTTAGATGTGCTTAAGCTGCTATGAGAAAATTTTTTTGAGTATAATTGCGATTTTTATGGGGGTCGTTCGAGTATGGAAAATTTTCTTCTTATTTTTGTCTGTTTGGCGTTTGGATACGCTCTAAGCAGAGCAGATGTGTTTGCCCAAAACGCTCCCATAGTGCTCAATCAGTTCATTATCTATATCTCTTTACCTGCGATGATACTTTTAGAGATTCCCCATCTGCATCTCTCTTCTGATCTTCTCATTCCCGTAGTGGTCGCTTGGATTGTGATGGGAATGAGTGCCGCGTTTATCCTTCTCATATCAAAAGTGCTCCATTTCTCCAAAGAGATTACAGGTGCACTTTTGCTTGTTGGAGTATTGGGAAACACCTCATTTGTTGGCATCCCTGTTGTAGAGGCATACTTAGGCGAATCGGCTCTGCCCTATGTACTCATCTACGATCAGCTCGGATCATTCATCGCACTCTCAACATACGCAACTGTGGTAAGCATCTACTACACGAGCCATGGCACCATAAACGCAAGTGCCATTTTCAAAAAAATCATCACTTTTCCACCATTTATGGCACTGCTTTTTTCGCTTGCCTTTTTAGGTACACAATGGCACCCAGCACTAGAACACACCCTTGAAGCACTCTCAAATACTATAGTCCCGCTAGCACTTGTGAGTGTTGGGATCTCGCTGCGTTTAAAGCTCTCAAGAGAAGATTTTGCACCTTTTAGTGCTGCTCTTTTTGTAAAGATTCTCCTCGCACCGCTTGTCGCGTTTGGCAGTGTAGCCCTCTTAGACGCAAAGAGTCTCGCAGCCGATGTCTCCATACTCGAATCCGCCATGGGTCCCATGATAACTGCTGGAGCAGTCGCTATCATGGCAGGACTCGCCCCAAGACTCACCGCAGCAATAGTTGGATATGGAACTATCATCGCGTTTGGTTCTACATGGATTGTCGTGCAGTTGCTTTAGCGGCGCGTTTAGTAGTCTATTTTAGAGCGCCTTCATGGCGTTTCATATAATGGAGTTTGATTTTTTTAATAATGATAGCGGCAAGAAATGACAGTCAAATAGGAATCATCAACGGCATAGACAAGTCGATGGGTGTCATCAATTCTTCTAGAGTAAAAACCTGATAAGTTTTCTTTGAGGGCTTCAGGTTTTCCAATGCCATCAAAGGGATCGCGTAGAGTCTCCTCTATAAGCTTGTTGACGCGTTTGAGAGTTTTTCTGTCCTGAGTTTGCCAATACAGATAACTCTCCCACGCCGCATCTGTCCAAGCAAGCTGACGTCTAGGCATCAATCAAATCTTTTTTGAGAGTTTTTCCTTCTTTATATTGGGCGATTGATTCAGATAGATGCGCGGCGTTTGCGGGTGATTTGAGCAGGTGCACTGTTTCCATCAAACCATTAAAGTAGTCCATCGACATAATCACGGCGTCATCGGCGTCTCTTCGAGTCACAACGGTATAATCAGCGTCTTTTGCGACATTGTCAAGCACGCTTTTTAAGTGGTTGCGAACTTCGCTATAGCTCATAATCGTCATCTCGTATCCTTTTGTACAATTAGTTGAACAAGTATAGCGTGTTTGACAACTTGTGTCAAAAAATCTTCTTCCCATCGTTTCTAAGTTGCTTTAGCACTGCGTTTTGGTAGTTTACTTCCCTCTCGTTCTCAAGCTCTTTGCTTGCGAGAATTCAATATACGCCAATTACCACATCTTCTCCACTTCCAAAAGCCCACTCACCCCTTCATAGTCTCTAGCGCTGCTATATCTCCAGTGCTTTGCTTCATCCACATAACCTCTTTTTATCGGATTGTTGTGTATATAGTTTATCTTTGGAGGTGCTTTAGACTAAAGAGAACTATGGCAATACTCTCTTGATTTGTAAAGAGCGGTATCGAGTGTAAAGCCTTGCATTTGATGAAGTGTAGATATGTTGGCTCGTTTATTTTGTATCTACTTCTGCTCATTACGTTTCTCTGAGTTGGTTAGCTTCCGTATGCATTCCCAAGCTGGAGCTTGGGAACGAGGAAAAGATTTGATAGGTCTTCTCCTTCTGCAATAGGTTCGCGGTATTGTTTTTGCTGTTTATTTTTTTCTGAATAATCAGGATGGTCAGGGTTATATTTATCATATGGTATATTTGCTAAAGTACTCAAGCGACCAAGTGGCAATGTAGAACTAACATCATTACCAGTCCATCCACTTACCGTATACTGATTACCATTGCTGTCTGTATATAATAAAAATTTATGATAGTACTCAATACTACCGACTGAACCTATATTTCTATAACCAACTTCTATCTTTTCCATTTCAAAATCCTCCTCTTATTTTTATTGACGTCTAAAATAACGCGATTTAATATTTGCCAGTTTTTGATTACCATCAAATTCAAACACTATTTCTACCGTTTTGTCATCGTCTTTACGAAAGAAAGGGCTATTCCCTTTTATAGCAGACACCACGATTGTTTCATTCCCTTTTTCATTTGGGTTAGTTTTCATCTGGATTAGTTTTAATAAAACCTCTGCTTTGTTCTCACCTATTTTAAAATACTTTAAAACTATGCTATTCACTTCTTCATAATTCTCTTGTATTTTCAAAAAATAGTCTGGCTTTATTTGTGAATCAAATATCTCAGTTAGCATCATTTTTTCTCCTTTTTTGTTTGTTGATTTGTTTTCTTCTTTACTTGCAGAACTTGAACATGCTGTTAAACCTATAATCAGAGTAGATTTACAA
>CAZJRG010000028.1:0-16926 GCA_964548435.1 uncultured Sulfurimonas sp.
TCCAACTCTACCTTACACTAAATTTCTAAGAAGGAGGGCCCAAAAATTATCAAAATTACAAATTTCACCTACATTTGCCCTGCTCTAGCTAGCTAGGGCAGCATTTTGTTTTCTAAAAATCCTCTTGTACCGGAAGGGGATTTTTGCCCATATTTCATATATTCTCCCAAATAATCTCTCACGCGAGGGCCTCCTCTTGCGTGATGTGGGCAAAACTTCACTTGTCACCTTTTTTAGCTATCATAATCCTCATGAATATTCAGACACAATACAACTACGAAAAGACGTGGACGACCACAAAAGAGCAAGATCTCCTTCGCATCATTGCAGAGGAGATAGGCGACGCGGATCCTGAGGGAACACTGCGTTATGTTAAAGAGGCTATTAAATCGGGAAAAACTATCTCGGTGGGAAGCTGTAAATTTAGACTTGAGGAGAAAAAAGATGTTTAATCAACCAGATTTAGCAAAACTACTACTGCGTTTAGGTGCGGGCGGGCTTATGATGTTTCATGGAGTCCACAAGATTATCCACGGCACAGGCGCCATTAAAGCCATGGTCCTAAACGCGGGGTTACCTGAGATTTTTGCTTATGGCGTTTATGTGGGCGAGCTTATCGCGCCGCTCTTTATCATTCTAGGGCTCTATGCAAGAGTAGCAGCGGCTGTTATGGGGATGAACATGGTAGTTGCTATCGGACTTGCATTTGGTTTTTCTTTGGGTCTTGATAAACATGGAGGGCTGATGATAGAGTTGCCTCTTCTCTACTTGATTATGTCTGTGCTTATCATTTTGTTAGGAAGTGGAAAGTACGCCATCAACGCTAAGTAGCGCTTTAGTGCTGCGTTTAGGGGTGGCGCACTTTGATGGTAGAGTTTAAACTCCATCCAATGAGCACCATAAACGCAATGACTAAGAGTGCTGGAAGAGGTGTGTATGTACTTGCCAAAAAAGTAAGCCAGAGTAAAATGGCTCCAAGTGGAGTAGGAACTCCTGTGAAGTAGTTACTCACACTTCCCGCATCTGTGTTGAGGTTAAAATGAATGAGACGGCGAAGTCCTGAGATGACATAGTAGATGCTTGCCACAGAAGCAGCCATGAGCCAAACGCCACTGAGTTCTTGCGCATAAACAGCTTCAAAAACGAAAAAGACAGGCACAAGCACAAAGGTCAAAAAGTCTGCAAAACTATCAAGCTGAACGCCAAACTCGTTTGAGAGTTTGTACTTTCTAGCGATTTTTCCATCAAAAATATCAAAAGCTCCCCCTATCCAAGCTGCAATACTCGCAAAAACAAAGTTGTGCTGCGTTATAAAGTAGACTGCACAAAGCCCCGCTGTGATGTTTACAAAAGTAAAAAGATTTGCTAAATTGAAGTGAGATGAGGGAGTCCAAAGAAATTTCATTCAAGTACCTTTTTTAAAAATAAGAGCTGAAATTATACCTTTATTTGAAAAAATACAAAAAGAGTATAAAATGACGACCATGAACAGACTCCTAAGCTATAAACGCAAGATACTATCGGTCCTGATTTTCTCTTTTCTCTTTTTGGCACTGCATGATTTTGCAATGCCAAAAGTGGAGCTGCAAAAGGGCTATGGTGTTGCTTCAGAGAAGCTGCAACTCAGTGATGAAGTCCATGAGACCATACACACTCTTGTAGCCATACAGAGTGCACAAACTCTCTTGATTGCAGACGTAGTGCTTCCTTATGAGCAGAGCTGGACCATCTTTGGCATGAGCTCTGTCTCTAACTGCGTTTTAGAGCGACCCCCTCTTAGCTAATCCTTTTTTTCAAACAGATAAACATATTTTTAGAAAAAAGGTTAGAGATGAAATATATATTTCTATCTGTTTTTCTGGCTTTTACAAATCTCAGCGCTCAGACACTCAAAGAGATTTTAGAGCTACAAAAACAAGATAACAAAACAAAATCCATAGAAGCCATGAGAGATGCAAAGATAGCGCAGAGCAGACTCTATAGCAGTTACGAAGCACTGCGTTTAGCTGCTTCTGTCGCAGATGCAAAGGAGCTTACACAAGAGGGCTTGGAGTATACAGTCGCGTTTTCACAAAATATTGACAACCCTTTTGACATACAAGAGAAGAGCAGAGTGAGTGAGAACTTCTCAAAGAGTGCAGCCTTAGAGGGTCTGCATCTACTTCATGTAAGAGAGCTAGATATCGCTGCAAAATACTACAGCGCATGTAGTGCAAAGGTGCTGCATAGAGAGGCTTTGAGAGTTTTAGATGAGCATAAAAAATCGCTTCAAAGAGTGAGTGAGGCTCATAAGCTCGGCGAGATTTCTAAAAAATCGCTCCTCTTTCATAAGTTGGAGCTTGCAAAATCACACCAAAACGCAAGAGAGTATGCGAGGCTTTATAGAGAAGCATTTGGCACACTTCAAGAGAGTGTCGCTTCACAAACACTCAAAGATGTCGCATGCAGTGACACCCTTGAACCCAAACGCGACTTAGTGCTTAAGAGTCTTAACGCGCATGCCGAGCTGCAAAGGCTTGAGTATGAGCAAAACGCAGCCTCTGCACAGGAGAGACTCTATGATTCGGCGGTTCAAAACATTGGTTATGAGCTTATGTACGAAGATGAGCTTGCTACACAGCGTTATAGATTTGGCATAAACATTCCCATCACAGCGCTTGGCTCACAAAACAGAGCACTTCATGAGAGCGCACTTAAGCGAAGACTCTCTCTGGGATACGCAAAAGAGGCATTAAGAGAGGAGCTTAGAAGTGCTATAGAGAAACAAAAAGAGCGAGTAGAGGCTCTCTATGAGGAGTATGAGCTTGTAAGGGATGAGGTAGTTCCTCTCTCAAGGGAGCTCTTAGAGCTTGCAGAGTATGCATACCAAGAGGGAGAGGGCACAACCTTGGAGTATCTAGAGGCTTCGCGCTCCTTTGCAAAAAGCACTCTAGAGCTGCTTGAAGTGAAAAAACTATACTACGAGGAGCTTTTTGAGCTCTATAAATTAACCGATACACATTTTGGAGAAGAGATATGTACAAAATAGTAAGCACACTCCTGTTAGGGGTCTCTCTTTTGAGTGCAGAGATACTCAAGATCACACCCAAAGAGGAGAAAAAGCTCGGTATTCAAACGCAGAGTTTAGAGAAGGTGAAGCAGATAACACTGGGAAGCTTTAATGCTCAAGTGTTGCAGAGTCAAAAAGAGACGCTCTATGTGAGTGCGAAACTCCAAGGAGTGGTCAAAGAGATATACACCCATAAGTATGCAGACGTAAAGCAGGGTGAAAAACTCTTAAGGCTTCAGAGTGCCCAACTGCTCAATCTTCAAAAAGAGTATATCGCTGCAAATATAGAGCATGCTGCTGCAAAGCAGCGTTATGAACGAGATCTTAAGCTCGAGCAAAAAGGTGTTATTGCCAAAAAAAGAGTGCTTGAGTCAAAACGACTCTTCGATACTGCAAAGTCAGCAGAGGAGATAAGCACAGAAGAACTTGTGGCATACGGAGTGAGTAAAGCCGATCTTGAGAAGGTAGTAAAAACAAAAAAACCAACACTTTTTCAAGATATTTACGCACCAAAGAGTGGTCAAGTTTTTTCGATTGACGTGAGTGTGGGAGAGTCTGTTGGAGCAGAAAAAAATCTCCTTGGCATCTATGCTAAAGGTGGAAAATATATGCAAATAGCACTCCCTTTGAGTGTGGTCAAGAGTCTGAGTGTGGCAGATCTGTGTCTCTTTGGAGATGAAGAGGCGAGAGTTGTGGCTATATCGGAGTTTGTCGAGGAGCGTTCACAGAGCGTGATGGTCCATGCAGCACTCAAAAACCCAAACGCAAGTAGAATAGGTCAGATACATCAGGTGAAGATTGTAAAAGAGGTAGAGCGTGGATGGAGCGTTTTAAAATCTGCAGTCGTTTTTATGAAAAATCAAGCATATGTTTTTAAAAAAGTCTCTGATGGCTATGAGGCAATAGCCGTTGAGATTGTAAACGAGATGCCAAAATATTATGTAGTGGATTCAGCTGCTCTTCAAAGCGGTGAGAAGATTGCCACCACTGCTACGGTCGCGCTCTTGAGTGCTATGGAGGAGGGTGATGAGTGAGAGAGTAGTGGCGTTTGCACTACAGCAGCGTTTTTTAATACTGCTTTTGAGCTGTGTCGTACTTTTTTTTGGTGCATCAGCTATGCTAAAGCTTCCAGTCGATGCCTATCCTGACGTGGCTCCAGTGCAGGTAAAACTGATACTCAAATCTTCTGGCATGACACCACAAGAGGTGGAGTCTCGCATCACCACGCCCATAGAGCAAAACCTTCAAAGCATACCCGACTTGCTGATAGTTCGCTCTATCTCAAAGTATGGACTTTGTGACATCACTATTGACTTTAAAGATGGTGTAGATATCTACTGGGCTCGCCAGCAAGTCGCGCAAAGACTCAGCGAAGTGATGAATCTGCTCCCTCCAAACACGCAAGGGGGCTTAGCGCCCATCACTACACCTCTGGGTGAAGTGCTTATGTTTACCATTGAGTCTGATTCGCTTGATCTGATGCAAAAAAGAACCCTACTTGATTGGGTCATACAAAAACGACTCAGCACTATCGATGGAGTCGCAGGAGTCAATGCTCTTGGCGGGTATGTAAAGAGCTATGAGGTGGTTCCAGATTTTATGCAGATGGAGCGTTTGGGTGTGACTTTTGAGATGCTTGAGAGAAAACTGATACGAAATAACCAAAATGAGGGGATGGGGCGCATCTCTTTGGGTGAGCAGTCTCTCTATGTGCGTTCAGAGGGGAGACTTAAAAACATCGAAGATATAGAGCAGCTCATAGTCAAACATGAAAACGCAAGAGAGATACGCATCCAAGACATAGCAAAGGTGCGCATCGGTTCTCTTACAAGAGCGGGTTTTGTTACAAAAGATGGAGAAGAGGAGGCGGTACAAGGGCTCATACTCTCACGCAAGGGCGTAGATACCTCTGAGGTCTTGCGCAAGGTCAAAGCGGAGCTTGCAAAGATAGAAAAAGATCTACCAAAGGGAACTTCGCTCAACATCTTTTATGACCGCTCAGAGCTTGTCTCCAAGGCTATTAACACAGTTGCAAAGGCGCTTATTGAAGCACTGGTGCTCATATTTATTGTTCTGTTTTTGTTTTTGGGAAATTTTGCTTCGGCGTTTAGTGTGGCGATCATCTTGCCCTTTGCCGCAATGATGACCTTTATGGCTATGAGCTACTTTGGTATCTCGGCAAATCTTATGAGTTTGGGTGGCTTGGCTATCGCTATTGGGATGCTTGTGGACGCTGGCGTTGTTATGGTAGAGAATATCTCTGAGCATTTAAGCGATGCAAGGCATGAAAAAGAGCCAAAATTTGCAGTGGTCTTAAATGCAGCAAGAGAGGTGGCGACGCCTGTTTTTACGGGGATTCTTATCATCATCATCGTCTTTTTGCCCCTGCTTACACTTGAAGGTCTGGAGGGAAAACTCTTTGTTCCTGTGGCTTTGAGCATTGTCTTTGCGCTCTCGTCTTCACTCATTTTAGCACTCACCTTCATACCAGTGGTGAGCTTGTACGCACTCAAACAAAAGCCTCTTGCCAAAGTGGCACTGATGGAGTTTTTAGAGAGACACTATGAGAGAGTGCTGCGTTATGCACTGGGGCGTCAAAAGAGCTTTTTTATTCTTGCCGCTCTTTTATGGCTCGCTGCACTTGGAGCTTACACGCAAGTTGGGAAGAGTTTTATGCCTGAGCTTGATGAAGGAAATGTCATCATCGGCATAGAAAAAAACCCCTCCATCTCACTCCAAGCCAGCCTAGATCTAGATCTCAAAATCCAGCAAGCACTGCTTCGCGAAGTTCCTGAGATTCTCTCCATAGTCGCGCGTGGGGGTTCTGATGAGATAGGGCTTGACCCGATGGGCTTAAATGACACAGACACCTTTTTGGTTTTAAAACCAAAAGAGGAGTGGAGAGTCCCTTCAAATGAGTGGCTCTTAGATCAGTTTCGCGGTGTTTTAGATGAGTTTGCGGGGATTGAGTATGGTTTTACTCAGCCTATTGCCATGCGAGTCTCCGAGATGATCAGCGGTTCACGCGGCGACATAGTGGTGAAGATATATGGAGGGGAGAGCCAAGAACTAGAAAAAATCGCCAAAGAGGTGGCAAAAATAGCCACTTCCATAGAGGGCAGCAGCGATGTTTACAAAAAAGCAAATGAGGGTGTCGCGTACTGGGACATCTACTTCAATGAGAGCGTAATGGCTCGTTATGGCATTGACAAAGATGCATTTTCGCGTTTTTTGCAAGCAACACTGAGTGGTGTTGAGGTAGGTATCATTCAAGAGGAGCTCCGTCGCATCCCTTTGATGATAAAAGCAGATGAGATGTTTACAAGTAGCATGAACAAAACAAAAGAGCTTTTTTATACCTCAGAAGATGGAAGAAGAGTCCGTCTCGATGAGCTAGTGGCGTTTGAGATGCGTTTGGGTCCTGTAGGGATTGAGCATGAAAAAGCGATGAGAAAAAGCGCCGTGCAGACAAATGTTCTGGGTAGAGATTTAGTCGGTTTTGTAGATGAACTACGAGAGAAGATAGACGAGCAGATCACTTTAAAAGAGGGTTACTTCATAGAGTATGGAGGTGAGTACCAAAACCAGCAACGCGCAGCTGCAAAACTCTCTTATGTGGTCCCTTTGAGTATCGCACTTGTGTTTGTCTTGCTAGTGATGACGTTTCGCTCCTCTCTTCAAGCGCTTTTGGTACTTCTTAACATCCCTTTTGCACTCATTGGCGGCGTTTTTGGACTCTACTTTAGCGGCGAGTATATGAGTGTGCCTGCAAGTGTCGGTTTTATAGCGCTTATGGGAATTGCGGTCTTAAATGGCGTGGTTTTACTTAACTACTTCAATGCTTTAATACCAAGCGTAAAAGAGTCAAAAGAGCTTGTCGTTTTAGGTTCTTTGCGAAGACTCCGTCCTGTTTTGATGACGGCGTTTATAGCGGCTTTGGGTCTCATTCCTCTGCTCTTTGCCACAGGACCAGGTTCAGAGATACAAAAGCCCCTTGCCATAGTTATAGTGAGCGGATTGCTCTCTTCAACATTTTTGACACTTGTATTGCTCCCTCTTTTGTATGAGAGATTTGTTGCAAAACGCAGATGAAAGCAAGTATTGTGATTTATACTTGCGTTTTAATAGCTTTATAAGATGATAACTACTATCATCTTTATTATTTTACATTAAAATTGAAAGAAGTAAAAATGAATACACTTTTAGATTGCCACAAAGCTTGTAAGGTCAAGGTGCTCAAGCTCAATGCTAAAGATGATCTCAAGCAGAGACTCATCTCTTTTGGAATTATGAAAGAGTCCATTATTGAGGTTTTAGAACTTGCACCCGCAAAGAGTACCATAGAGATAAAAGTGGGAAAAATGCGCATAGCACTGCGAGCACAAGAGGCACAACTTATCGAGGTAGAAAAACTATGAGCACCATAGATGTAAAAGCATGTCCAGTGATGGCAAATCATATCAAAGTAGCACTTGTTGGACAGCCAAACGTCGGCAAAAGTATGCTCATAAACTCCGTGAGCAACGCGCATCTGCATGTTGGTAACTTCTCAGGAGTCACAGTAGACAAAACAGAAGTGCTTTTTGACTACAAAGAGTACCACTTCACCGTTGTCGATCTTCCTGGAACGTACGCGTTTACCGACTACACCATAGAAGAGCGGGTGACACATGAGTATTTGGGCAGTGGCGAGTATGATCTCATCATTAATGTCATAGACTCAACAAACTTGGAAAAAAATCTTCAACTCACCTCAGAACTTCTCACTATGAATAAAAAGATAGTCATAGCGCTCAACATGAGCGATGAGGCGCAAAAAGAGGGCATCAACATAAACGCAGAGTATATGTCAGAGCTTTTAGGCATCAAGTGTGTCAAAGTCTCAGCTGCTACGAAGATGGGGATTGAGGAGCTTTTAGCGAGTGTCGTAGAGAGTTATGAAGCTCCAAAAGTCGATACAAAACTCATCTTTAGCGAGGCAGTTGAAGAGGAGATAGCCACCATCGTTGAGTACCTCACTAAGCACAAACATGAGGCGAACAACTCCTACAGAAACATCGCGATCAACCTTTTAAAAAACAACAAAAAAACGTACATGCGACTCCATGATGATCCCATTTGGACAGAGTTACAGCCCATACTCATTGATGCCTCGAAGCATATAGAGCTCCACCACAACAGCGATGACATCAAAGAGGCATTTGCTGAGGAGTATGCTGCGTTTAACCGCGGTATTGTCAAAGAGGTTTTAGAGCAAAAGCATCAAGAGAGCAAGGCGACACTCACAGATACGATTGATAGAGTTCTGATTCACTCTTTTTTAGGAATTCCAATTTTTCTCTTTTTTATGTGGGGACTTTTTCAACTCACCTTTGAGATAGGTGCCATTCCTATGGAGTATATCGATATGTTCTTTGCATGGCTAGGTGGTACCGTGGGAGCGACTATCTCTAATGACGATATGCGTTCTCTCATCGTCGATGGCATCATTGCAGGTGTGGGTGCGGTGGTACTCTTTGTGCCAAATATCATCATACTCTTTGTGGGCATAGCACTGCTAGAGAGTACGGGCTATATGTCAAGAGTGGCGTTTTTGCTCGATGGTTTTTTTCATAAGTTTGGTCTGCATGGACAGAGTTTTATTCCGCTTGTGACGGGATTTGGCTGTTCTATTCCCGCTTATATGTCCGCGCGCATACTCAAAAACGATCGTGACAGACTTCTTACACTCTTCATTATAGGTTTTATGTCTTGTGGTGCGAGACTTCCTGTCTATGTTTTGTTTGCGGGTGCATTTTTTTCACCTGAAATGGCTGGAAATGTGCTCTTTATCATCTACATCAGTGGAGCAATTTTAGGTCTGATTGCTGCAAAAATACTCAAGATCACTGCGTTTAAAGGTGTGGATGAGCCTTTTGTTATGGAGATGCCAAAGTACCGTCTGCCATCTATGAAACTCATCTACCACACCGTGCTTACAAAAACGATGATGTATCTTAAAAAAGCGGGAACATTCATCGCCGCGGCTTCTATGCTTATCTGGTTTTTAAGCAACTACCCGCACAATCAAGAGATAGAGCTCTTTTTTGAGCAAAAGATTCAAAACGCAAGCTCACAAGAACAACGCATCTTAGAAGAAAATCTTCGATCTGAAGCACTTTTGGAACAGAGCTATTTAGGACGCATTGGAAAGTTTAGTGAGCCGATTTTTGAGCCGCTTGGTTTTGACTGGAAGATGAGTGTGGCTCTTCAAACAGGGCTCGCTGCAAAAGAGGTCGTTGTCTCTACACTTGGTGTTTTGTATGCCCTAGGTGCTGACGTAGATGAGCAAAATAGCTCTTTGGCAAATGTCATAAGTAAAAATATCTCATTTGCTTCAGCGGTGGCGTTTATTGTAGTGGTGATGATATATCTGCCATGTTTAGCCGCTTCCATAGTCTTTACACGTGAAGCTGGACATATCAAATACTTTTTCTATCTCTTCATTTTTACCTCAATTACTGCTTACGTGATGGCATTTTTGGTCTATAATGTCACAAAAATTTTGGTGGCATAATGGCAAGTGTTCTGATTATAGAAGAGAGTTCAATCGTTCGTGCTGTTTTTGCAAAACTCCTTGATGAGTCTGGACTCTTTTGCTATGATCTTGCGGCTTCATACAGCGAAGCCGCTGCGTTATTAGAGAGTAAAAAGTACGATTATGCTGTCGCTGAACGCCTCTTGAGCGATGCTAAGAGAGGCGAAGTCATTGCACTACTCAACAAGCACGAGATAGCTCCGCTTCTCTTTACCAAAGAGATAGATGAGGAGTTTTTTGAGAGCTTTGAGGGTGCCTCTATCATTGACTATATGATAAAGCAGAAGTATAACAATGTCACAGTAGTCATCAAACGGCTTTTGCAGCTTGAAAAGAACAAAACCCGTAGACTCGCCATATACAGTGCTAACACTCTCTTTGCAAACTACCTCATACAAAATCTTCGTCTCCATAAGTTTGAAGTCGCACTGGCACAAACAGCTCAAGAGCTTTTTGAAACTCTTGAAGAGAGTCTAGAGATGGAGCTACTCATTATGGATGAGAGTCCATCTTTTGAAAACTCTTTAGAACTCCTGCAAAATATACGTAAAATTCGCTCAAACGATCAGCTGAAAATTCTTGTCCTGCAAGATAAAAGTGCTACTTTTGAACTGAGTACACTCTTAAATAGTGGTGTAGACGACTATCTCATCACACCATTTTCGCGCACAGAGTTTTATTTGCGAGTTTACCAAAACATTAACTAAGTAAGTTACCATTGTATAACTTATAAAGTATGCACCCCAGAAAGGATAGAGAGTATGAAAAAAATATTGATGATAGAGGATGATTTAGAACTTGCAGAGATTTTAACGGAGTATCTCGAGCAGTTTAGTTTTGAAATCATCACAGAGGATGATCCTTTTAAGGCGGTGAGCATACTCAAACTTGAGCCTTTTGATCTGGTGATTTTAGATCTTACTCTGCCTGGTATGGATGGGCTTGAAGTGTGTGAGGCGATTCGTGCACGTCAAGATATTCCCATCATTATATCCTCTGCTAGAAGTGATGTGACTGACAAGATAAAAGCACTTGAACTTGGTGCTGATGACTATCTTCCAAAACCATACGATCCACGTGAGCTTGAGGCGAGAATTCACTCTGTGCTTCGTCGCTATGAAGCCAAAAGCGAAGAGAAGGCAGGGACAAAATCTGACTTTCGTTGTGATAGAGCTACAATGCAGATTACCTACAAAGGCAGAAACATCGATCTCACAAACGCGGAGTTTGGTATTTTGGCATATATGATCAGTAAGCAGGGTGTTGTAGTCTCGCGAGAGGATCTCATACACAATGTAAACGCCATCAATGAAGACTCTTCAAACAAAAGCATCGATGTTATGGTGGGACGTATCCGTAACAAACTCGGTGACAAAACTCTCATAGAATCTGTGCGTGGCGTTGGCTATAAACTCCTTAAATAGAGAGCCCTTCTCTTTAAAAAAACATGCGGTGCTTATCACTGTCCTTTTTGCTCTGCTTGTTTCGCAGGTGAGTGTAAGTGCCATATTTTGGGAGTTTTACAAACTCAATAAGCAACAGTACATCGACCACATATTTACAAAATACTCAGTTATAACACAAATTTTCAAAGAGCATCAACAGCGTCAAAGTTCTCAGATTATGCTTGAGGCGAATCTTGCTGTTTACAACCTTCTTGTTATGAAAGAGAGTGCCATGCAACAAGCGGTTCTTCAGAAGGGTGAGATGCTTAAACGCGAAGGTTTTAAAAGCTTTGACACCTCTTTGATGATGGATGAGAGAGGCATCTACACCAAAAACAGTGTCTCAAGTCTGCGTGCAACCATGATAGAGTTCTCAAGAAAAATCTACTTCTATATTCAAACGCCAGATGGGGAGATACTCATAGAAGATGAGGAGCTTGCTCCATACGATTTTATGAATCTACTCTATGCATACAGCACCATTTTTACGATTATCAGCCTCTCATTTGTTCTTGTTTTACAGAAGCTTCGCCCGCTTATTCGTTTGCGAAAAAAGATCGCACTCTTTGGAAATGGAAATATGAAAGTCTCATTTAAGACAAACTCTTGTGATGAGATAGGTCTGGTTGCCAATGAGATAGAGACGACAAAAGAGAAGATCAAAACCATACTTGAATCACGAACACTTTTTTTAAGAAACCTCATGCACGAGCTCAAAACTCCAATAGCCAAAGGAACTATAGCTACACAGATGCTTGAGTCACAAAAGCAGCGCGATAGATTTAGCGGAATATTTCATCGTCTTGAAACGCTTGTGACAGAGTTTGCTCTCATTGAAGAGGTGACAAGTATCTCAAATAAACGCGACTTCAAGGAGTATAGACTTGTAGATATTATTGATGGTGCTATTGATATGGCGATGGTTGAACGTGAGAGTGTTGAGGTGGCTATCTCAGGAGAGATAAAAGTGAGTGTAAATTACAGGCTCTATACAACTGCCATTAAAAACATGATAGATAACGGTATTAAGTATTCAGAAGATGGTCGCATTAAAATTGTGATGCTCAACAAAGAGCTCTGTTTTGAGAGCAAAGGAAGCTGCCTTTTGCACCCTTTGCAGTACTATATTGAGCCATTTACAAAAGAGAATCCTTCAAAAAACAGTTTTGGTTTAGGGCTCTATCTTGTAGACTCAATCCTCAAAGCGCACTCCCAAGTTTTGGCACATGAGTATGACAATGGAACCAATAGATTTATCTTTGCATAAGTTTAGAGAAGTAAACTGATACGATGAAAAAATACTCTTACAGACTTTTTGTGGTCCTGTTTGCACTGGCGTTTTTTACTTTTGGATGGCTTAGCCACTCTGCATATGCACCAAATATGAAAGAGAGTGCCTCAACACTTCTACATAAGATAAAAAAGAGTAAAGAGCTTCGAGTCGTTTTGCTTAACTCCCCATCAACATACTACATAGGTGTAAATGGTCCTCAAGGTTTTGAGTATGATCTTTTAAAAGCTTATGCGGATCATCTTGGAGTTGATCTGCACATTACCACAGCACACACCGTAAAAGAGGCGATAGACCTGAGCAAGAGCGATGATGTTCATATTATCTCTGCATCTATTACAAAGACTCCACAAAGAGAAAATAGGCTCAACTTTGGTCCCTCTTACTTTGAGGTACAAGAGCAAGTCGTTTGCAACAGAGAGATGCAAAAAAACAACACGTTTCCTCGAGATGTCGAAGATCTTGCAGGGCTTAGCATCATGGTTGGAAAAGATACAAGTTATGAAGAGACACTCCTTGAGATCCAAAAAGATGGTTATGAGATCAATGCGACATTCACTTCTGAGTTCTCTACTGAGGAGCTGCTCGATATGGTCTCTCGTCGTGAAATCGACTGTACGGTAGCTGATTCAAATATCTTCTCTATAAACCTGCGTTACTTTCCTGAGATAGCCTCTGCGTTTTCTATCAGTCCGCGTGAGCAGCTCGCATGGGTACTCGCAGATGATGCCGTAGCACTCAAAGCAGATATGTATGCTTGGCTCAATGACTTTAACAACAAAGGAAAACTCGCTGAACTCAAAGATCACTACTACTCTTATGTCTTCTTTTTTGACTACTACAACACCAAAACGTTTTATGATCGTATAAAAACACGACTTCCAAAGTACCAGCACTATTTTGAAGAGGCAGCACGGCGTTTTGAGATTCCATGGACCCTGCTTGCCTCCATCTCCTACCAAGAGTCACACTGGAATCCAAACGCAAGAAGCTTCACGGGTGTGCGAGGACTGATGATGCTCACACAAGAGACGGCGAACCATTTAGGCGTAAAAGATAGAGTCGATCCTAAAGAGAGTATTATGGGCGGAGCAAGACACATCAAAAAAATGCTTGAGTTTATTGATCCTGAAGTTGAGGGAGAAAATAGGCTGAAGTTTGCACTTACAGCATACAATATTGGGCTAGGACATTTGCAAGATGCACAGCTTTTGGCAAAAAAACTCGGACTCAATCACACTACATGGAACGATCTCAAGCGTGTGCTGCCGCTGCTTTCACAAAAGAAGTATTATAAAAACTTGAAGTTTGGTTATGCAAGAGGTGAGGAGCCACTGCGTTATGTTGAGGGGGTTTATGACTACAAAGACATCTTAGAAAAACAAGATGCCCTTACACTGGAGCAACAAGAGCGAGCACCTAAAGAGTAGTAGGGGCTTTACCGAGTTCGCTTAAAAAAGTTTCCATATCGTACTTCACTCTATACTCAGGAGTCATGATGTGAATGAGAATATCTCCAAGATCGACGACAATCCAGTCTCCGCTCTCATCTACATTGTTGAAATGCTCCTCAGGTTTAAGACCGCGTTTGAGGTGATCTAAGAGAGCCAGTGTGTGTTTTGTTCCTATAGATGATGCGATGATGGCATAGTCTACAAAGTAGTTTTTCTCACGAAGATCAAAAACTTCGATCGCCTCCGCTTTGTTGGCATCTAAGATTTGGGTTATTTTTTCTATTCTAGTTTGCATTATTTTCCTTATAAAATTGTGCGATCTCCTCTGCATTTTGCCGAGGAAGCTTGTTTATGTCTATATCTTTTCGTAGCTGTGTGGAAGAGACTGCAATATCAACCTGCAGACGCTCAAACGCAGCGGGAATCTCTACATCATCACGGGTGACAACTATAAAAGTGACCTTTTTGGCAAGCGTATCAAAGCGATGCCAAGTGTGTAACTTTTCTAGATTGTCTGCACCGATTACCAGATATACCTTTTCGTACTCTTCTAGAAGGTGCTCGACACTCTGTATGGTCGGTGTCTGCGTTGCTAGATCAACCTCATACGAGCTTACAATCACATCTTCATACGAAGCAAATATCTCACGAAGCCACAAGAGACGCTGTTGTGCTGGGGCACTAAACGCAGATTTAAAAGGGTTGAGAAACGTTGGCATCACTATAACTTTGTCAATATACTCAAGCTTGCGAAGTGCTAAAACTATCGCTTCATGAGCAATATGCGGCGGGTCAAAAGAGCCGCCATAGAGTGCAACTTTCAGATTTCTCTCCCTTTGAAGATTGCTGTTTAATGCGAATTATAACTAATTTTGGATAAAATAACCGACTTAAAAAAAATGCAGGAATTATGATGGCACTAAAAATAGCAATTAATGGATTTGGAAGAATAGGTCGTTGTGTAGCTAGAATAGCCGCAAAAAGAAGTGATGTTGAAGTAGTAGCTATCAATGACATGGCGAGTATGGAGATGATGCTCTATCTTCTGAAAAATGACTCAGTTCATGGAACATTTGCAAGCGAGATTGTTCAGATTGATGAGCATTACATCTCTATAGATGGGCAGAAAATCAGAGTATTTTCAGACCGTGATCCTAAAAATTTAAAGTTCGCTGATTGTGGTGCCGAGATGGTTTTGGAGTGTACGGGAGTATTTTTAACGCAAGAGTCTGCACAGGTGCACATCGACAACGGCATAGAAAAAGTGCTCTTCTCCGCACCTTCTAAAGATAAAGCGACAGATACGTTCGTTATGGGTGTAAATGAAGAGAAGTACGCAGGACAAAAGATCGTTTCAAACGCTTCATGTACGACGAACTGTTTAGGCCCAATCGCTCGGGTTTTAGATGATGCGTTTGGGATTGAAAAAGGTCTGATGACAACGATTCACTCTTATACAAACGACCAAAATATCTTAGATGTAAAACATTCAAAAGATAAACGCCGTGCTCGTGCAGGTGCGATAAATATGATTCCTACAACTACAGGGGCTGCAAAAGCTATCAGTCTTGTAATGCCACAACTCGCTGGAAAACTTCATGGTCAGTCAGTGCGTGTCCCAACGCCAGATGTCTCAATGGTAGACTTAAATGTCGTTGTAAGTAAAAAAACAAGCATTGAAGAGGTAAACGCAGTCTTCAATGAAGCAGCACAAAACAGACTTAAAGGACTACTGCTTATAGACAAAGAGATGAGAGTATCTCAAGATTTTGTCGGATGTGAGTACAGCTCAATCGTAGCAGAAGATCTCACACAAGTCATAGGCGGCGATATGATAAAAATCATGGCATGGTATGACAATGAATGGGGCTACTCTATGCGTCTCATCGATATGGCGATACACATATCAAGATAGTCCCGTAAAGGAAAAATAATTTCCTTATACTCCGCTTGCACCGCAGCAGCGACTAAAGCAACTCCATTACGGAGTTGAGTTATCAAAACAATAAGCACTACAAAGAGGAAAAGTTTGGAACTATTAAGTATTAAAAAGTTAGACCTAGCAGGTAAAAAAGTATTTATAAGATGTGATTTTAATGTCCCGATGGATGAGTTTGGAAACATCTCCGATGATCGACGCATCCGCTCCGCGCTCTCTACCATCAACTTCTGTTTAGACCAAGAGTGTGCGGTGATTTTAGCATCTCACCTTGGTCGTCCTGAGGGCAAGGTAAATATGGAGTACTCGCTTATGCCAGTGGCAAGACGACTTCAGCAGCTTCTCAAACGCGATGTGCAGCTAAGTGCTGACGTGGTGGGTGAAGATGCGGTTGCAAAAGCTGCGGCACTCAAACCTCGCGAGGTTCTTTTGCTTGAAAACCTCCGTTTTGAGGCGGGTGAGACGAAAGATGATGAGAGACTCTCTGAAAAACTCGCTTCTATGGCGGAGTTTTACATCAATGATGCATTTGGTGTTTCGCATCGCGCACACTCTTCGGTGCACGGCATCACGAAGTATTTTGACGAAGCGCACCGCGCGGCTGGCTTTTTGCTAGAAAAAGAGATACAGTTTTTTGGCAAGCTCATCAACGAGCCAGTGCGTCCTTTTGCCGCCATTGTAGGTGGAAGCAAGGTCTCTGGAAAACTCGAAGCGCTTGTAAATCTCCTGCCAAAAGTAGACAAAATGTTTATTGGTGGAGGCATGGCGTTTACATTTCTCAAGCAGATGGGCTATGACATCGGTGCGTCTTTAGTAGAAGATGATCTTCTTGAAGAGGCACAAAAGATTATGGATGAAGCGAAGCGTCTTGGTGTGAAGTTCTATCTTCCAGTAGATGTAGTCGCTGCAGATAAGTTTAGCGAAGATGCAGTAAGTAAACTTGTAACTGTTCAAGAGATCCCGCATCAGTGGATGGGGCTAGACATCGGACCTGCAACGGTGAGACTCTACCGTGAAGCACTCAATGATGTTCAAACCGTACTTTGGAATGGACCTATGGGTGTCTACGAGATGGACAAGTTTGCACGTGGAAGCTCAAAAATAGCACACTTTGTCGCCGATAGCTATGCTACAACTGTCGTTGGTGGTGGTGATACTGCAGATTTGGTAC
>CAZJRG010000029.1:0-16596 GCA_964548435.1 uncultured Sulfurimonas sp.
ACGATTCCAGCAAAAATAATCAACGAAATACCGTTTCCTATTCCATTTTGTGTACTCTGTTCACCAATCCACATCAAGAGCATTGTTCCTGCAAGCATCGAGATTACAGAGAGCAATATAAATGTATTTTGATCAGCAAGTATTGCACTATTACCATTTGGACCTGTGAGACTTTGAAGTCCTACACTTACTCCAACAGCTTGAATGACAGTGATAACTATCGTTGCATAACGAATTATCTGCATATACTTCACCATACCATCACGCTCTTTTTTCATTTGACCCAGTGTAGGAAATGTAGCCGCAAGAAGCTCCATAATAATGGACGCTGTAATGTAAGGCATAATCCCAAGTGAAATAATTGAGAGTCTCTCAACTGCATTTCCACTAAACATATTAAATAGTCCAAGGGCATCTGATTGATGAGAGTCGAAGAAGGAGGCAATAACAGAAGCATCTACACCTGGAACTGGCACGTAAGCCAGTAGGCGGTAGACAAATAAAAACCCGATAGTAATAAGTATCTTATTTACTAGATTTTTATTCATAGTATCTAGTTACCTGTTGCAGTAACGTTTTCGTCTTTAATTTTCGAAGCTAAATCTTTCGCAGTAGCCCCTACTAGTTTTACTTTTGTAACAGATGCGCTCATTTTGTGAACACTACGGATAGTCTCTACAGTGATCTCCGCAAGCTCTACTACAGATTTGATTTTATTTACATTGATTACATATGGTTTTTCAACTCTTGATGTAAAACCAATTTTTGGTAAACGACGTGCAAGTGGCTGTTGTCCACCCTCGAAGTTTCTTTTTCTTTTGTAACCAGTACGAGATTTTTGACCTTTTTGACCACGAGCTGCAGTCTTTCCAGTACCTGAACCTTGTCCACGTCCAACACGCTTACGAGAAGCTGTTGAACCTTCAGCAGGTGTTAAATTTTCAATACCCATTTGCTTATCCTTTTATACGAGAAAGTGCTTCAACTGTAGCACGTACTAGTGTATTTGGATTGTTTGAACCGATTGATTTTGTAAGAATATCTTGAATTCCTGCAAGCTCTAGAACTGGACGTGCAGCTCCACCGGTGATAACACCCGTACCTTCAGATGCTGGCTTAAGTAAAATACGTGAAGCATTGAACTTATGCTCGATATCATGAGCAATTGTTGAACCTTTAATCTTAACAGTTGTTAAGTTTTTAAATGCGTTATCAACTGCCTTACGAATAGCATCTGGAACCTCTTTAGCTTTACCAACACCATAACCGATAGTTCCATTTTTGTTACCAACAACTATAAGTGCAGTAAAACGAAAACGACGTCCACCTTTTACAACTTTAGTAACACGACCAATGTTTACGATTGATTCTTCGAAATCGTCTCTGTTAATTTCCATCATGTCTCCTTAGAACTTTATTTCGTTTGCACGAAGTGAATCACCAAACGCAGCAATTACACCGTGGTATTGGTAACCGTTACGGTCAAACACTATTTCATTGATGTTAGCGGCTTTTAAAGATGCTGCAAACGCAGTTGCAAGTGCAGAGGCACCCTCTTTATTTGACTTGTGACTGATCGCTTTAGAGTTTAAAGCGCAGATTGTAGTCCCGCTTACATCATCAATTGCTTGAACACTGATGTAACGATTTGATTTAAATACAGAAACACGAGGAAGTGTTGCACTACCAGATATTTTTGCACGTATACGGCGCTTACGCTTAAGGCGATTAGCTACTTTACTTTTTAATACTTTTGCATTCATAATCTAATACCTCCCCTTACTTCTTAGAAGTTTTACCGGCTTTACGCACGATGAACTCTTCTACATATTTAATACCTTTACCTTTGTATGGCTCTGGTGGACGGAAACTTCTAATTTTCGCTGCAGCTGCACCAAGAAGTTGTTTATCATGACTTTTAAGAGTGATAACATTCTTCTCAACAGTCGCTTCAAGACCACTGACAAGCTCATAGTTAACATCGTGAGAGTAACCAAGTTGCATGTTTAAAACATTGCCATTTACTGCTGCTTTATAACCAACTCCATTGATCTCAAGCTGTTTTGTAAAACCTGTTGTAAGACCTGTAACAATATTTGCAGCGAGTGCTCTGTATGTTCCCCAAAAAGCTTTGTGCTCACGTGAGTCTGATAGGTTTTTAAAAGCAAGTGTGTTTCCTTCTACTGAAAACGCAACATTTCCTTTCGTATCTAAGTCAACACTATTTTTGCCTTTAGCAAAAGTTATAACATTTCCATTTGTGCTTACAGTGATGTCTGCAGCAAATTCTACTGGTAATTTTCCAATTCTTGACATGTTATCTCCCTACCATACCGTACACATAACTTCACCACCGATTCCAAGCTCATAAGCTTTATCGTTTGGTAAGATGCCACGTGAAGTGCTCACAACAATAGTTCCATACCCGTTTTTGAAACGTTTAATTTCGTCTTTACCTTTGTAGATACGACGACCTGGTTTAGAAACTCTTTTCATTTCATTGATAACGCTTTTACCATTTTCATCGTACTTGAGTACAACTTTAATAGTTTTTTTCACGCCATCTTCAACTATGTTACATGACTCTATGTAACCTTTTTCTACTAAGATATTTGCTAATGCTTCTACACTGTTTGAGTGTACTAAAGTAGTAACTGATAATCTTCTCATCCCTGCGTTACGAATACGTGTTAACGCATCTGAAACTAGATCATTAATTGCCATTATATATTCCTTGACTTTGTTGTAAATACTCTGAAAAGCTCAGAGTAAAAACTAATAATTAGAAGTTTCCAGCTTACCAACTAGACTTTCTAACACCTGGGATTAACCCCTCGTTTGCCATTTTTCTAAAACAGATACGACAAATTCCGAAGTCTCTAAGCACTGAGTGTGGACGACCACAGATTTGACATCTTGTGTATGCACGTACTTTGAACTTTGGTGTTCTTGCCGCTTTTGCGATCATTGACTTTTTAGCCATTGTTACTTCCTTTACTAAAAGGCATACCCATTTTCTCTAAAAGAGTAAACGCAGCCTTGTCTGAATCAGCAGTTGTAACTACAGTGATGTTCATACCATGAATTTGCATGATTGAATCGTAATTTACTTCTGGGAAAATAAGTTGCTCTAAAAGACCGAAGTTATAGTTACCACGACCATCAAAACCATTTCTTGGAACACCACGGAAGTCTTTCACACGTGGAAGTGCGATAGATATGAGACGGTCAAGAAAGTTATACATATTTTCACCACGAAGAGTAACACGAACACCAACTGGCATACCCTCACGCACTTTGAAACCTGCAACAGATTTTTTAGCGATGATAGTAGATGCTTTTTGTCCAGCGATTTTTGTAATTGTATCTTCAATATTTTGCATAAGTTTGTTATCTTTCATAGCAAAACCAGCACCAACAGAGATGATAATTTTATCAATCTGTGGGATTTGCATAGGGTTTTTGATCCCTAATTCACTCTGCAATTCAGATTTTAAACCTAAATATTTCTCTTTAAAACGAGCCATTATTATGCCTCCACTTTACGTACGTTAGAGACATCGATTGGCATCTCTTTATTGATGTGACCACCTTTAGTGTTCTCTTCAGTAGGCTTCGTAGCTTTTTTAGCTATTTTGCAACCCTCAACGATTACTTTGTTTTTCTTTGGCATTACAGCAAGCACTGTAGCCTTAGTTCCACGATCATCTCCAGCGATGATCTCTACAGTATCGCCTTTTTTAAACTTAAACTTTGCCATTATACAACCTCCGGCGCAAGAGATACAATCTTCATAAATCCAGCATAACGCACTTCACGAGCGATAGGGCCAAATATACGTGTACCAATTGGCTCACTTTTTTGGTCAAGGATAACTGCAGCATTGTCATCAAAACGGATAAGTGAACCGTTTTCGCGTTGTACTTCTTTGTGAGTTCTAACGATAACAGCTTTAACAACTTTTCCTTTTTTTACTTTAGCAGTTGGAGTCGCTTTTTTTACAGAAGCAACGATTACGTCACCAACTGTAGCATAACGACGTTTTGAACCGCCAAGAACCTTAATACACATAATCTCTTTTGCACCTGTGTTATCAGCTACATTTAAACGAGTAAAACTTTGGATCATTATTGTGCTCCTGAAATTACTGTTTTAAGTCTAAAAGATTTTGTTTTAGAAAGTGGACGACACTCGATTGCAATAATCTCATCTCCAACTTTTACCTCATTACGCTCATCGTGTACTAAGTACTTTTTGAAACGCTTTACAACTTTGTGATAACGTGGGTGCATTACACGACGCTCAACAACTATAGTTACTGTTTTGTCACCTGCAATTTTTACTACGTTACCTTGAATTTCACGTTTATGTGTCATTGCCAGCTCCTAGTTCGCCGCTGCTGTGATAGCAGTGTTGATTCTTGCAATATCTTTTTTAGCGACTTTAAGTTCACTAGTGTTTTGAAGTTGCATCATCTTTTGTTTAATTTTTAAAGTAAACAATTCAGTCTTTTTCTCTTTTAGCATCGCGTTTAGCTCTGCTACTGTTTTACCAGTTAAATCAGAATATTTCATTGTTCATCTCCGCAGTGATTATTTTGCATTTAAATGGTAATTTGTGCATAGCAAGAGTTAATGCTTCACGAGCAAGCTCTTCAGGTACACCACCCATTTCAAATATAATACGGCCTGGCTTAATGTTCATAACCCATTTATCAACTGAACCTTTACCCTTACCCATACGAGTTTCAAGAGGTTTTGCAGTTAATGGTTTTGCAGGGAATACACGAATCCAAATCTTACCATTTCTTTTAATGTGACGAGTAGCAGAGATACGAGCAGACTCAATCTGACGAGAATCAATACGACCAGCCTCTACAGCTTTAAATGCGATATCACCAAAAGCCAACTTATAACCAGAACGAGCGTAACCACGGTTACGTCCCTTCATTACTTTACGATATTTCGTTCTTTTAGGCAACAACATGATTATTCAGCCTTTTCTTTTCTAGGAGCACGCTTACGTGGGCGCTCTTCTTTTTCTTCTTTTGCTTCTGCAGGAATACCTTTTGTAAGCACTTCACCTTTAAATATCCATACTTTTACACCGATACAACCATAAGTCGTGTGTGCTTCAGCAAAACCATAATCGATTTTTGCACGGAGTGTATGTAGTGGAACACGTCCCTCTAAGTACCACTCAGTTCTAGCCATCTCAGCACCACCAAGACGACCTGCTACTGATACTTTAATACCTTTTGCACCAGAACGTTGTGCACCTTGCATAACTTTTTTCATCGCACGTCTAAACGCAACACGACGCTCAAGTTGAGTTGCAACATTCTCAGCTACAAGCTGTGCTGAAGTTTGTGCTTTTTTCTCTTCTTTGATGTTTACAGAGACTGCTTTACCAACAAGGTTTTCAACTGCAGATTTGAGTTTTTCAATATCCGCACCTTTTTTACCAATGATGATACCAGGGCGAGCTGCAACGATTGTGACACGAAGTCTTTTTACTGTTCTTTCGATGATGATGTTAGAAACACCAGCATAGTAAAGCTCTTTTTTCAAATAAGTTCTGATCTTGTGATCTTCACCTAAACTCTCAGGAGCAGTTTTGAAGTTTGGAAACCATCTGCTCTCCCAGTTACGGTTAATACCAAGACGTAAACCTATAGGATTAACTTTTTGACCCATACTATTTACCCTCTACTTCTACTAAGATATGTGCTGTTGGTTTTCTGATACCTGAAGCCATACCACGAGCACGTGGACGGAAACGTTTGAGTACTGGACCATTGTCAACACGACAAGATGTAATAATACAATCTGCAGCTTCGTTACCACTGTTAGCTACTGCTGATGCAATAACTTTATAGATGATTTTCGCTGCTTTGTTTGGTGTGAACTCTAAAGCTGCAAGTGCCTCTTCAGCGTTCATACCTTGAACTTCTCTCGCGATTAGACGAGATTTAATAGGTGATACACGGATAAATTTTAATAATGCTCTTGCCATGACCTACCCTTTTTTCTGAACAGAGCCCTTGTGGCCCTTGAATGTACGTGTTGGTGCGAATTCACCAAGTTTATAACCAATGTGGTTCTCTGATACATGAACAGGAACGAATTGACGTCCGTTGTGAACATTGATTGTAAAGCCTACCATATCTGGTAGAACCATTGATCTTCTTGACCAAGTCTTGATAGGTTTTTTGTTCCCTTCAGACTTAGCTTTCTCGATCTTTTTCATCAAATGATCATCAACAAATGGACCTTTTTTAATTGAACGAGCCATTATTAACCTACCCTTTTAGCATTTGGTTTACGACGAGTAATAATTAACTTATCACTTGCTTTTTTATGACGAGTTTTAGAACCCTTCGTTGGTTTACCCCATGGAGTAACTGGGTGACGACCTGAGTTTGTTTTACCTTCACCACCACCGTGTGGGTGATCTATCGGGTTCATCGCCGAACCACGAGTTTGAGGACGAACACCCATATAACGTGAACGGCCAGCTTTTGCGATAACGATATTGATATACTCTTCGTTACCAACAGTTCCAATAGTTGCTAAACACTCACCTAACACTAAACGCATCTCAGAAGATGGCATACGAAGTGAAACATATTTTCCATCACGACCCATAATCTGTGCTGATGTACCAGCTGCACGACACATCTGACCACCTTTTCCAGTTTTGAGCTCGATGTTGTGAACAGTTGTTCCAACAGGAATGTTTTTAAGCTTCATAGTATTTCCTGGCTTAACGTCAATAATTCCCTCTGCTGCAAGAACAACATCTCCAACATTTAGACCTTTTGGTTGAAGGATATAGCGTTTTTCACCATCTGCATAAGTCACAAGAGCGATACGACAGTTTCTGTATGGATCGTACTCAATAGCACTTACAGTTGCTGGAATATCAAACTTGTTTCTTTTAAAATCGATAATACGATAAAGCTTTTTTGCACCCGCTTGTTTATGACGAGAAGTGATACGTCCATTGTTGTTACGTCCAGCATGAGCAGGAAGTTTTACAAGAAGTGAACGAACACTCGCTTTTGCTGTAATGTCTGAGTTATCAACATTTGTGTAAAAACGACGAGACGGAGTAGTCGGTCTGTATGATTTAATTGCCATGTTATACCGCCAAACTTTCTATTTGTGCACCTTCTGGAAGTGTGACATAAAACTTTTTAACGTCATTTTGCTTCCCTTGTACACCACGGAAACGTTTTGTTTTTCCGCTTTGGTTGAGTGAGTTGATGTTTTTTGGAACGATTCCAAAATACTCACGAAACACCTCTTTAAGACCTGTCTTAGTCATACGTGGTGAAGTTTGAACAACTATAACACCATCTTCTTGCATACCTAAAGTCTTTTCTGTATATAAAATAGATTTAATATCTGTAATATCAGCCATTACTTAGCCTCGCTTGTCAAAGTTTCCCATACAGCTTTTTCTATCACAATTGAGCGATAGTTTGCAGCTAAGTATGCATTTAACTCATTAGGTTCTACAACATACGTTTTGTGTAGGTTTTCAAACGCTAAGTATGTTGCTTCATCTAATATAGATTTAACAAAAAGTGTATCTCTCTGACCTAGTGCTTTAAATATCGCTGCTGCATCTTTTGTTTTACCAGAAGCAACTTCGATAGAGTCAACTATAAAAAGAGTACCATTTTGTGCATGCTCATTTAAAGCAAAGTGTAAAGCGAGTTTTTTCTGCTTTTTGTTTACTTTAAGATCGTAGTTACGGTTGTTGTTAGGACCAAATGCCTTACCCCCGCCTACAAATACTGGAGAACGACGTGATCCAGCACGTGCATGTCCACCACCTTTTTGAGCCCATGGTTTTTTACCACCACCGCTTACTTCGCTTCTTCCTTTAGCAGATGCACTGTTTGCACGCTGTGCAGCCTGTGCAGACTTTACATAAAGGTAAAGGTTGTGAGGGTTAATACCAGAAAAAGATTCTGGTAAAGCTAACTCAGAAGCTTTTTCCATTTTTTCATTTAAAATAATTGCGTTCATTATTTAGCTACCTTTACACGACCTAAAGAACCATTAGCTCCAGAAACTGAACCTAAAACAACGATGATTTTGTTTTCAGCATCATAAGAGATGATCTCATTTTTAACACTTACTTGTGTGTTTCCGTATTGTCCAGGCATTTTTTTACCCTTCATTACACGACCTGGCCACTCAGCATTACCGATTGAACCTGTTCTACGACCAAATCTGTGACCGTGTTCAGCAGGACCACCGCCAAAGTTCCAACGCTTCATAGCACCAGAAAAACCGCGACCTTTTGTTTTGAATGTAGACTTAACTACTGCAGCTTCTGCAAGTGGTGCAACATCTAAGTCACCCGCTTCAGTGTTTGCTACTTCAAGAGTTACAAAACGGTTAAATTCAGCAGAAAGGTTATACTTTTTTTGCTGACCTTCGATCGCTTTGTTAAGTTTTTTACCGCTGTTGTAAGCAACAATAGCAGTTCCATTATTTACTTCACACACCTTTGCATCAAGCACTCTTAAAAGAGTTACTGGTTTTGCAGGAACTGTGATTGTACGGCTCATACCGATTTTTTCAACAATATATTCCATCAGAATCTCCTACTTATCCATAGAGCGAACTTCAACGTCCACTTCTGGTGCAAGGTCAAGTTTCATTAGTGAATCTACAGTCTCAGGTGTTGCAGAAACGATATCGATCATTCTTGCATGCATACGAATCTCAAACTGCTCACGAGACTTTTTGTTAACGTGAACTGATTTAAGCACTGTATATTTACGAATCTTTGTTGGCAAAGTGATTGGACCGCGAATTGCAGCTCCAGTACGCTTTACAGCCTCTACGATTGACGCTACTGATCTATCGAGTACACGATGATCGTAAGCTTTCAATTTTAAACGAATTTTTTCCATGTTTTTCCTTCTAAAGAACTCGTTGGATCCTAGCCCAACCATTTAAGGGAGCGGAATTATACGCAAAGTGGGAGTTTTATTCAAGGTTTTGGGGGTGTTTTTTTGAAAATATTAAGAATTTATTTCCTTATTAAAAGGAAATAGTTAATTGTAAAGTGTGACTTTTTTTACTCCCAATGCGGATAAAATCATCAAAAGCATTCGCTGACTCTATACAAACAAACTCTCTATATGCATCTTTTTGCATATAACTCATTTTTGAACACTTCTGCTGCCATGGATTCCAGACCACTGTTGATGCCGAACCCAGAGTTTTTAAGCGAATTAGTCTCTGTTGGTCGTGAAGCTCAATGGTCTCATCAGTATCAATATAAACGCGGTCAATCTCTTCAGTTATAGTGATACTCTCTTGCTCCTTGCACTTCTCATCTCTGAGAGTGTCTATATAGTAGCAGTTTTGTAAACCTTTGATGGTGATATTTTCTATATCTGAGACACTAAAATAGCTGTGGAGTGCTTGTGTGATCATAAAAGGATGTTCATCAAGATTTTTAGTTGTGAGTGAAATCTCTAAAGTCTCAGTGATAACAAACGCCACATCGAGTTCAAACGCATGGCTCCACAAAGCTCTGCTCTCTTTTGAATCACTTAACCTCAAACTTAGCAGTGTCGTTTGTGCGTTTAACTCTTTTGCTTCGATGAGCTTAAACTTAAAAATCCTCGCAAAGCCATGCTGCATCATACTCTCATCGAGCGAGCCAAAGCGGGGCCAACAGATAGGAATGCCGCCACGGATCGCCACCCCCTCTTCAAACGCACTCATTGGACTCAGCCACAAAAGATCGCTTTTACCCTTTACACTATACTCAAAAAGATGTGCACCTTGCAGAGCGATTTTCGCAGTTGCGATGGCGTTTGAGACCTCAATGTACTCAAAGCCATTCTCAAAACTCTTCACTTCGACCATCTCTACCAGCTCCTTTTCTTAAACCAAAACTTCGCGTATAAAAAGATGATGCCATAACAGACAAAAAGGATGGAGTAACTCTCTTGAAATGCAAATCCCATTTCGCGCATCTTACCAAACACTAAAGGCAAGAGTGCTCCACCTGCGATAGCGGTGATAAGAAGTGCTGAGCCTTTTTGTATATTTTTCCCCAAGCCATCGAGTGCCAAAGGCCAAATAGTAGGCCAGACAAGTGCGTTTGCCAAACCTAGAAGTGCAACAAAAACGATGGTATCGGGGAGCAGTGGCATAGTGCTGTAACCCCACAAAAACTCACTCACAAACTTGGCATCATCAGAGCTCATCAAAATGCCTGCGCTAAACACCATTCCCAAAAGCGCACTCAAAAGCAGTGCCGTCTCTTGAGAGAGATATTTAGGAATCAAAAATATACCCACAAGATAACCCAAAACCATAAATGCCATCGTATATGCCGTAAACGCAGTGGCGTTTGGAAGTCCCAAACTCTGTGCATAGAGACCTATGGTATCGCCTGCGATCACTTCAGCACCCACATAAAAGAAGAGTGCGAGTGCTCCCAAGATGAGATGAGGAGAATCTAGCAAGCCTTTTTGTGTGGCGTTTTGGCTCTGCCGACTTTGAAGAGTGAGTGCTGGCAGCTTTGAAAATCGCACAAACGCTATGAGAACGAGAAGCAAAAACGCCATCACAAGATAGGGAAGCACAAGCTCGGATGCCAAAGCCTCTTTCTCTTGGAGCGTTATCTCTTGCGTTTGGGCTGGAAGTGTGATGAAAAAAGCAAAGAGTATGGGAGCCGCCACCCCTGCGGCTTTGTTAATGATGCCCATAATGCTAATGCGTCTCGCCGCACTCTCTTTTGGACCAAGCAAGACGATGTAGGGATTTGAAGCGCTCTGAAGTATGGTAAGTCCCGTAGCGAGCAAAAAGAGCGCGGCTAAAAAAAGCAGATACTCCCCACTAAACGCCGCGGGAATAAAAAGCAGACTCGCAAACGCCATCACGCCAAGCCCTAAGAGCATCCCATTTTTATATCCGCTCTTCTCAAGCACAAACGCCATCGGTAGCGCCATCACCGTGTAGGCGATGTAAAACGCGAAGCTGACAAAAAGTGCCTCAAACTCACTGAGCTCGCAGATCACTTTGAGAAATGGAATGAGCGATCCGTTGAGCCAAGTGACAAAACCAAAGAGGAAAAAGAGCACCCCCAAAATAAACATCGCACCAGTGGCACTCGCTTTAGTTGGCAAGGAGCTGCTCCAGATATTTTGCGACCGCGTCTTCGTTGTTGGTGTGTGTGAGTGTCAGCGTCGCTTTTGCTTTGACACCCTCTTGGGCATTTGCCACCGCGACAGCGTTTGCAGCAAGCGCAAACATTCCCAAGTCATTGTAGTTATCTCCAAAAACAGTGAGCTTTGCAAGATCAAAACCAAGATATTCACTCACACTCCTAATGCCGTGTGCTTTGTCAGCATCTTTGTGCAAGATAGTCAAAAAGTAGCAGTTCATGTAGGCTTCTGGAGCTAAAATATACTGCAACTGCCCACCAAAAAGCTCCAAAAGCCTCTCATAAATCTCTCGCAAAAGTATCTCATCGCCCATATAGACGATCTTAAAATTATCTTGCATCGCCTTAAGACTCTTTTGTGGGGTGAGATTGTCATCTTTTGAGTAGCGTTTGAGTACCTGCTCTTGCACCGCGTTTAGCTCTAGAGAGTGCAAAAAAAGCTCATTGAGGTTTTTATCCGCCAGAGTGATTACAAAAGGAAAAATCCCAAGCTTGCCACCCTCTTCTATGATGATATCAGCCACCTCTTGTGAGATAAACTTTGTGTCAATAATCTCTTTATCTGTAGTAGCAATAAGCGCCCCATCGAGTAAAATCATCGGAGCATTGACACAAACTCCTTCGAGAAACTGCATAGTTTTTTTAAAAGTTCTCGCTGTCGCAATACTCATTATGGAGTCTGATGCATAGGAGTTCCAGATTTTTTTTGTATAATCGCTCACAGTTAAATCGCTGCGTAAAAAGGTGTGATCAAGGTCGGTTATATATATCTTTTTCATGAGCGAAATTATAGCCAAATCAAGGAGTTTTGCGAGTGAAAAGAGCAGTAGTGACTGGTGCGAGTAGTGGAATAGGCAAGGCAATAACGCAGCGGCTTTTGGATTTAGGTTTTTTTGTGATTGGGGTGAGTCGCTCCATCAACCAAGCTGCGTTTGAAGATAAAAATTTTCAAGCACTAAGTGCTGATCTGAGCAGTGAAAAAGAGACACTGCGTTTATGTGAAAGCTTGCAAAATGAATCACTCTTTGTTCTTGTAAACGCAGCGGGATTTGGAAGATTTGAACCTCACGAAGAGTTAAACGCAGCCACTATCGCTCAAATGACATTTTTAAATCTTACAGCTCCTATGCTGCTCACAAACGCCACGCTGCGTTCACTAAAATCAAATGGGGGCTATCTCATCAACATAAACTCCATCGAAGCCCTTCGCGCGAGCAAGTTTGCTGGCGTTTACTCTGCGACAAAAGCAGGTCTTAAAGCCTTTGGCGACGCACTCTTTGAAGAGACGCGAAAGTCTGAACTTAGTGTTACGAACATAAACCCCGACATGACAGAGTCCGCGTTTTACGACGAACTGCGTTTTGAGACTTCAAGCAAAGAAGAGGAAAAGCTCCTCGCTTCGGACATAGCCGATGCACTCGAACACATCCTAAAAATGCGCAAAGGTGCCGTTGTAAGCGAATACACCATAAGAAGTTTGAAGTTTGGAATAGTAAAAAACGCTAAAGCGGGAAAAGTTTAAGAGCGAATATCTAAGCGGTGGCTATTTTTTATCTGGCTTACTTTTAAGAAATCACTATTTTTTTTGAGTTTTTGCATCGTTTGGGCGGTCTGTTCTTTGAGTTGTTCGAGGAGTTTTTTAGCTTCTAGAAGGAGATATGCTGCATTTTGAAGCTCCTCTTTTTGCAGAGTGCTAAGATCAGCCTGCAAGAGTCGCTCCAAAGAGGCAACATCTTGCTCGACAAGAGCTATTTCTAACTCTTTAAGCCACATCCGTAGTCTCTCTCCAAGCCTCCAAAAGAGCCTTGAAAACACTGCTTACTTCATCTAACTTTGCAGTATCATCTTGCAAATTAGCCTGCATAAGTGAGTTTATCTGATGACCATAGAGTCCATCTAGGTAGATTGCAACATCTCCGTGTTTAAAGTCAAGAACAGCGATAAGCTCTGTGATGACGGCAACACTACGATTTATCCAGTACGTTTTTTTCTCTATATCACCATCTTTTATGGCTTTTTTTGCCTGTGCATTAAAACGCAAAACTCCTTCGTAGAGCATAGCGATAAGTTTATAAGGTGACTCAATGCCAACATTGTTTTGTGCATATATGTTGTGTGCTGCGTTTGCGTACATAGTTTTTTCCTTCATGTGGACCTTTTTTTGGTCTTAGTTGTAAGCTATATCGGCGCTCATTTTTTTTTCTAAAATCAATTCTTTATAAAAAAATCCCGAGTATAATTGGGTTTACAAGAATTGAAAAAATGCCGATATATGGTATATTTTTAAGATCAACATAGAGAAGGATTTATTATGGCTGGCAATATTAGCTCACTTGGAATCGGCTCGGGTGTTCTCACTGCAGATGTTATAGATCAGCTCAGAGCTGCTGATGAGTCCTCACTTATAAAACCAATTACAACAAACATAGATCTCACAAAGCAAAAACAAGAGGCTTACTCTCTTCTTACTTCGCTGATGACCACCTTTAAAGCGAGTGCCTCGGCTCTTAGCTACGACACCATCTTTGAAGGTAAAACAGTCTCGCTTAGTGGCGAAGGAAACTCTCAAGTAAGCATCGATGATGGCTACAATGTAGAGCCCTTTACACTTGAGACAACTCTTTTAGCCAAAAAAGATATCACTAAACTCGGAGCAGTCGCGGATAGGGACACTACAAAAGTTGCCTCCTCTTCGGGGACACTCACCATTGGCAAAGGAGATCAGAGCTTTGAAGTCTCCTACAATGCCACGATGACTCTCCAAGATCTCGCTCAAGCAATCACCGATGCAGGTGGAGAGACATTCTCAGCCTCTATCTTACGAAGCGGGGAAGATGCGTTTAACCTTATGATCACTTCAAAAGAGACAGGAAGTGAAAATGCACTCACTATTACAGACACATCTGGAAACCTGAGTGCGGCACTCTTTAGTGCAAAAGGTGATGCAAATCCAAATGGATATGAAAAAGTGCAAACTGGAAGCGATGCGAAGTTTAAATACAACGGTATTGAGATAACGCGAAGCTCCAACACTTTTAGCGACCTTATCTCAGGAGTCAACATCACCCTTGGAGATAAGCTAAATGAAGTAACAAATGTCGGCATCTCGCTTGACAAAACGCCAATCGTTGATGAGATGCAGCTGCTGGTTGATAGCTACAACGAGCTCATCTCAAACCTCTCCGATATGACTCTCTCAGACACAGAGACAGGAAAAGAGGGTGTCTTTACAAACGACACTTTTGTCAAATCTCTTTCGCGTGAGCTTAGTGCCATGATGACGCAGTTTATGAATGATGACTCACTCATCAACTACGGTATCGAGCTCTCACAAGATGGACGCATGAGCTTCAAGTCCTCGGTACTCGAAGCCAAAATAGACGCCGACCCTGATGCGGTCAAAAGATTTTTCACGGGCGAAACAGATGAAGATGGCAATTTCACTGCGGGAATTTTCACCCAAATAAATGAGTCGCTTGACAACTACACTGGAGGCAGAGGGCTCCTTAGCAGCTACGCAACGGCACTTGACACAGAGGCACAAAAATTTGCCGATTCGCTTGAGAGCGCCACCAAAACACTCGATGAGCGCTATGCCACCATGGCAAATAGATTTGCCGCGTATGACGCCATGATCGCTCGCATCAACTCACAGTTCTCCTCTATTCAGATGATGATAGATCAAGCGGCGAACTAACACGATGTTTGATAACAAAAACATATTTATCACAGGCGGCACAGGGAGTTTTGGCAAGGCTTTTGTAGCCATGTTACTTCGTGACTACAAGCCAAACAAGATCATCATCTACTCCCGCGACGAGCTCAAACAGTATGAGATGGCGCAGAGGTTTAATGCTCCTTGCATGCGCTACTTCATCGGCGATGTAAGAGATCTCCCACGGCTACAAAAAGCGATGAATGGGGTTGACTACGTCATCCATGCCGCCGCGCTCAAACATGTCCCCATAGCCGAGTACAACCCTATGGAGTGCATCAAAACCAACATCATGGGTGCGCAAAACGTCATAGATGCCTGCATTGACAACGGTGTCAAAAAGGTCATCGCCCTATCCACCGACAAAGCCGCGAGTCCCATCAATCTTTATGGTGCATCAAAACTTGCCTCAGACAAGCTTTTTGTCGCCGCCAACAACATCATAGGAAAAGCCTCGACGCGTTTTAGCGTGGTGCGTTACGGCAATGTGTTAGGTTCACGCGGCTCGGTTGTGCCCTATTTTCGTAAGCTCATAAACGCAGGAGAGAAATCTCTACCGATAACTGACGCCAACATGACGCGCTTTTGGATCACGCTGCAAGAGGGTGTGGCGTTTGTGAGCAAAAGTTTTGAACGCATGAAAGGGGGAGAGACCTTTGTGCCTAAAATTCCCTCTATGAAGATGAGCGAGATGGCGAGTGCCATGGCACCACATCTAAACCAAGAGATCATCGGCATCCGCCCTGGAGAGAAGCTTCACGAGGTGATGTGCCCACAAAATGATGCCCATCTTACTTTAGAGTTTGATGACCATTTTGTGATAGAACCGACGATTCAGTTCGCGCAAAAGGTCTCTTTTGAGACAAACGCCATCGGCGAGGTGGGTGAGCGCGTGGCGTGTGGTTTTGAGTACAGCTCTGATAAAAACAGCGATTGGCTCACACACGAAGAACTCCTAGAAAAAATAGCCCAAACGCAAGAGGAATCATGATCCCCTACTCGCGTCAAAGCATTAGCCAAGAGGATATAAACGCGGTCGTAGAGGTTTTAAAAAGCTCGCACCTCACACAAGGCAGAGAGGTAGAACTCTTTGAAGATGCCATAAGTGAGTACATAGGCTGTAAACATGCCATCACTTTCAACTCCGCAACTTCAGCACTTTTAGCAGGCTATAGTGCCGCTGGCATTGGCGAGAGAGATGAAGTGATCACCTCGCCGCTTAGCTTCGTCGCCACGTCAAATATGTTGGTTCAACTTGGAGCAAAACCCATCTGGTGCGACATCAAACTTGATGGAAACATAAACGAAAAACTCATAGAATCGCTCATCACTTCAAAAACAAAAGCCATCGTCGCTATAGATTTTGCGGGTAAACCCGTGGAGATAGAAGCGCTCAAAGCTATCGCCAACAAGCATAAACTCCTCCTTATAGAAGACGCTTCGCATGCGTTTGGCAGTAGCATAGATGGCAAAAAGATAGGCACCTTTAGCGACATGAGCGTCTTTAGTTTTCATGCCATCAAACCCATCACTACGGGCGAAGGGGGTTGCGTCGTCACAGACAACGCCGCGTTTGCAGAAAAGCTCCGACTCTTTCGCTCGCATGGCATGGTAAAAAAAGAGTTGTGGAACTCCGACATGATAAGCCTCGGACACAACTTTCGCCTCACCGA
>CAZJRG010000030.1:0-16584 GCA_964548435.1 uncultured Sulfurimonas sp.
GAGTCTGCAACAATGCAAAATATTATGGGTGGTTTTTCTCATATTATGTTAAGTGGTATTAGTTGGACAGACCTCACTTCGGTTGGAAACTATCCTACATATGTGTTTGTTGTCTTCCAAGGAACATTTGCGGCTATCACAGTTGCTATTGCTGCTGGGTCAGTTATTGAGCGTATGAAGTTCTCTACATGGCTTGTCATTGTGGCACTTTGGGGAGTTATAGTTTATGCTCCTGTTGCACACATGGTTTGGGGTGGAGCTGGTGCTCTTTTATTTGATGCTGGGGCTCTTGACTTTGCAGGTGGTACAGTTGTACACATGAATGGTGGTTTAGCTGGACTTGTCTTGGCACTTCTTGTTGGTAAACGCAGCGGATACCCAAAATCAGCGATGAAACCAGCTTCGGTAATGCTTACTGCTCTTGGAGCGGCTCTGCTTTGGTTTGGATGGTATGGTTTTAACGGTGGGTCTGCGTTTGGTGCAAACTCTATCGCAGGACTCGCGTTTTTAACAACAACTTTGGCAACGGCAGTAGCAGCTATAACTTGGATGCTTGCTGAGTGGGTTGTTTACAAAAAACCTACACTTTTAGGTATGGCTTCAGGTGCTGTTGCAGGTCTTGTCGCCATCACGCCAGCTGCAGGGTTTGTGGATGTAAGTGGCTCACTTATCTTAGGAAGTGTTGGTGCTCTTTTTGCATTCTGGGGTGTTACAGTGCTTAAGAAAAAACTCGGTTACGATGACTCTTTAGATGCGTTTGGTATCCACTTTTTAGCAGGTCTCTATGGTGCACTTGCCACTGCATTCTTAGCGGTAAATGATCAAAATCTTCTTTGGGATGGACCGCTCAAAGCAGCCGGTGATAGAATGGGTCAGTTCATGGTGCAACTCGAGTCAGTAGTGGTAGTTGGACTCTTTACACTCGTTGGAACTATCGTAGTATATTACATCGCAGTGGCACTTACAGGTGGCGCTAGAGTTGATGAAGAGCAGGAGTCTTTAGGGCTTGATGAAGCTGTTCATGGCGAGAAATACATCAACTCTTAAGGAGTTGGTGCTATAATTTTAAAATAAATTTTTGGAGCAACAATAATGAAAAAAATAGAAGCTGTAATCAAACCTTTTAAGCTAGAAGATGTTAAAGATGCACTTGCTGAGATAGGTGTAACAGGAATGACTGTAAGCGAAGTGAAAGGTTATGGGCGTCAAAAGGGTCACTCAGAGCTCTACCGTGGTGCTGAGTATGTTGTAGATTTTCTACCAAAAATAAAGATGGAAATGATCGTCACAGACGATATGGTCGATCAAACTACGGCGACAATTGTTGAAGCTGCAAGAACTGGTAAAATCGGTGATGGAAAGATATTTGTAAGTGATATCGAGCAGATTATCCGTATTAGAACTGGTGAAACAGACAACGACGCTATCTAAGGCTAAAAAATTCTCTCCTCCTCCTGCATACACATTTTGTGTATGCGAAAAACTTATAAAACTTTCTCTTTTTTAAACTCTTCTCAATCCTCTTTGAGTTAAAATTTTGCCACTTATTTTTAAAAGGTTGTATCTATGCTTCCAGCTGATTTTGTCTACATAGTAGACACACTCTTTGCACTTTTTTGTATGGTGCTAATTATATTAATGGTTCCAGGGTTTGCGATGCTTGAGGCGGGTTTAGTACGCACCAAAAACGTCTCGACTGTACTGACGATAAATGTTATGATTTATGCTGTTGCGTCACTGAGTTTTTTACTCATCGGATACACACTCGCGTTTGGAAGTGATTACAGTGGCAATATGAGCTTCTATGCTGCATTTTTGTTTCAGATGGCGTTTGTTGGAAAGACTATAAACATCATGAGTGGAGGTGTGAGTGAACGTGTTCGCATAATTCCGCTTACAATTTTTGCCTTGGTGATGGGCGCAGTGCTCTACCCTTTGGTTGTAAATGTAACATGGGGAGCAGATCTTTTGTCGGGTACATTTTTAGATATAGATATGTATGACCTAGCTGGATCAACGGTGATTCATTCAACTGGTGGGTGGGCACTCCTTGCGGCAATCTTGATTATGGGAGCTAGAAAGGGACGATACAAAGATGGTCAAATTCGTGTTATTCCTGCTTCAAATATTCCCCTCGTAGTGCTTGGTGCTCTTCTGCTTTGAATAGGATGGTTTGGATTTAATGGTGGAAGTGTTGGCTCAATAGCGAGTCTTGAGAGTGCCGATAGAGTTGCAAAAACGATGATAAACACCAACACCGCTGGGCTTTGTGGAGCTATAATGGCAGGTGTTTTGATGTACATGCGTTATAAACTTTTTGATATCACTATGATTCTCAACGGTGCTTTGGGTGGACTTGTCGCAATTACCGCAGGACCTGATCTCTACACACTCTATGAGCCGATACTTATTGGAGGGATAGGGGGAGTTTTGGTTGTCGTGGCGGTTCCGCTCTTTGACAAGCTGCGTTTAGACGACCCTGTGGGTGCACTTTCGGTGCATCTTGTCAATGGTATTTGGGGAACTTTGGCTGTGGGGTTATTTGTAGAGGAGATCTCATTTTTATCACAGCTCAAAGGTGTTGTACTCATAGGTGCTTTTGTTTTTTTATCAGCGTTTGCAATCTTGTTTGTTATCAACAAAATAACGCTCTTTAGAGCACAAGATGATGTTCAGGTACAGGGACTTGATGTAAGTGAAGTGGGTGTTGAAGCATATCCTGAGTTTAAAAGAGCAGTATAGGCTCTTTTAGATTTTAGACTGAACTGTTACTTTTTTGGCTTCAAAGAGCTCTATGGCTTTTTGAACCATTGGCTCTTGGGTAATGTCTACTCCATTTTGTGCCTCAAGAGGTGTCTCTTGTGAACAGCCACTTACACAGCTACCTATACCAACCTCTGCCTCTTCTATCATCGTGACACTTTGCATATTTTGGAGATTTTCTTCCTCTTTATGCTCTTTGTGTGCATCTATTGGTGTTTGAAGATTTGACTCAATGGAGTCTTGTGTAGGCTCATTTTGCATCGGTTGTTGAGGTGTTTTACTACAAGCGACATGTTTGATCTGCGTTTCAAATCCATACACTTCACGAACAAGCTGCTTGATGATGGCATAACCGTGAGTAAGTGCTTTTTTACAGAGTTCATCGACACAACTCTCCCAAGTGAGTAGATCATTTTCATAAGAGATAAAACGTATTTTCTCTCTAAAACACTCTCCAAGTTGTGCGTTTCTATCGCTGATTTTTGCAATGAGTTGCATAAACTTCCCTGTCTCAGGGTCTATAAGCTCGCTTTTTGGTATCTGAGTGACTACTTGGGAGATCGGTTTTGGAGACATTTCAGGAGTTGTTGAGTTGATCTTGATTTTGAGCGGTGAGGGTGTTATCTCTTTGTGAAGTGCATCTATCATCTGGTCAATCTCTCGAATGCGCAGAGCTTCAACCATCTTAAAAAAGATGAGTGAAAGTACAAAAGATCCATCTGCGTTAATGCTAAAGAGATACTTCGCGTCACTCAAAATTCTAAAAAAGCGTTCGAGTATGAGTGTGGAGAAGAGTGCGTCTTGATTGTACATTCGCTCTTTAAGATACGCGATAAGTTCATCTACAACCATCTCGCTCTCATAATCCTCAAGCATCTTCACATACTTTAAAATCTCTGCTTGGTCTTGTGAAAAGATGGCGTTAAAGATCTCTGCAAGAAATTTAGGATCAACTAGTCCTAACATATCGGTGACCGTTGTCACATCGACATTGTTTTTAGAGTAGATAATGGCTTGATCGAGCAGTGTGAGCGTGTCTCGAAGACTCCCTCCACCCGAACGAGCAAGTATCTCCAATGCCTCATGTTCATAACCAATGCCTTCGAGTTGGAGTATGTGTGCGAGATGTTCAACGACCTTATTTTGGGCGATGTTTTTAAATCGAAAGTGTTGTGTTCTACTAAGTATGGTAGCTGGAAGTTTGAGTGGATCAGTCGTTGCAAGTATAAATTTCACATAGCTTGGTGGCTCTTCAAGGGTTTTTAGCAGAGCATTAAAAGCCTCTTTTGTGAGCATATGCACTTCATCGATGATAAAGATTTTGTAGCGAGCAAGTGCTGGTTTGTACTTCGTCTGCTCGATAAGATCGCGAATATCGTCAATCTTGCGACTACTAGCTCCATCCATCTCTACAATGTCCATGTGACGACCCTCTAACGCCATAACGCAGTTAGAGCATTTGCCACAGGGTTGGTGGCTCATTCCCTCTTCACAAATGAGCGCTTTGGCGAAAATACGAGCAGTAGAGGTTTTACCGCTTCCGCGTAGACCTGAGAAGAGATAGGCATGGGAGAGTCTGTTGGAATCGAGTGCTAGAGAGAGTGTTTGTGAGATGGTCTCTTGACCTATGAGCTCATCAAAGTTTTTAGGGCGGTACTTTCTGGCTAATACTTCAGATGCTGCTTTCAAAACGTCACTCCATACTTAAAAAATGGAGTGATTGTAGCGTTTGGCGTGTTAAAAGATTATTAGAGGAGTTTAACCGCATCTTTGAACTGATCACCCCTGTGTGCATAGGAGCGAAACTCATCAAGCGAGGCAGCAGCTGGAGAGAGGAGTGCTACCTCCTCTTTTTGCAGAACCACGTTTATCTCTTGGACTGCATGCAGTAAGTTTTTGCACTCCACAAAAGGGAGATCGTATTTAAGGGCGAGTGCTGAGAGTTTTGTTTTATTTGAACCGATGTTGTAGAGAGTTATCTCTTTACCCTTCATAAACTCAAAAAGCTCACTAAGATCGACACCTTTGTCATCGCCTCCTAAAATGAGTCGAATATGACTCTCTTCATAGCGTTTGAGTGCGGCGATGGTGGCATCGAGATTGGTCGCTTTTGTATCATTGACCCAGAGACGATTTTGGCTGTCTCTGAGCTCTTCTTGACGATGAGGGTCGAGAACGAAACTGTTGATTTTGTCATACGCTATGCGGTTAAAGAGTGTCACATCTGCCGCCATGGCGATGAGAGCATCGAGTAAAAACGGACCTTTAAAGTTTATCTTTTGAGTATTGATTCCAAAGAGAGCAGCAAGATGTTCACTATCTTCATAGGTGATGAGTTTTGCTTTTGTTGGTGTCTCTTTGTAGGCGTGAGGAATGATGGCAACATCAGAGGAGCGCATCTTCGCAAGAGGTTTAAGCTTGTCAGCGACATATGCCTCCATGCTTCCATGCCATGTGAGATGGTCAGGCGTAATGGGCAAAAGGGCGTAGAGGTTTGGCGTTGCAGTGTTTGTGTAGTGCATCGTAAAGGAGCTGGTCTCGAGTATCCATATAGCTGCGTTTTGATCGAGCTCTGCAAGCGGTGTACCGATGTTACCGCCTGCGACACTTTTTTTATCTGCTAAGAGATGCTGCATCATCTGTGTGGTGGTTGTTTTTCCATTTGTGCCACTAATCCAGATCTTATAAGGTGAGGTACTTGCAAAAAAATCGTACTCACTGATGAGATTTTTGGCTTTTTGTATGAGCGGATTTGAGGGTGGAATCCCCGGAGAGGTGATCTCAAGATCGGAGTGGTCTGGGTTGAACTCACTCGATGGTCTTACAAAAGAGCCATCTACACCACTATATGGCTCTTTGCAGTTGTCATCATAAAAGACGGCGTTTTTGATATGCTTTGCAAGTGGCTTAGTGGTTGTACCGTAGCCAAAGATGGAGATGCGTTTATTGCTATTTTTCATAGAGCCACTCGTTTGCGATTTTTTTAAGAGCATCGGGATTTTCGGAGGCGAAAAACTTCAGCTTTGGTTCTGGGAATTTTACATCAAAATTAAAACTTTGCATCAGGTGTTCGACAATGGCGTCTCCAGAGTGAATCATTATGGTCTTTTCTCCAAAATAATCCTTTAACGCCTCTGCTATAAGTGGAAAGTGTGTACATCCAAGTATGAGTGCATCTGGCGTTTGAAGCTCACTAAAGTAGTGTTCAAACGCAGCTTCTAAAATCTTGCCTTTTAAGATGCTCTCTTCAACAAGCTGTACAAAAAGCGGAGTCGCTTTTGCATGAAGGTTTGTAAACGCCAAAGCAGTGAGAGCGTTTTCGTATGCTTTGGAGTTTACGGTGGCGTTTGTGCCTATGATGAGGATGTTGGCACTAGGCTCTTTGATGGCGTTTGCTGTGGCTAAAACTCCAGCTTCAACCACTCCGACAACAGGTACCTTGGCACTCTCTCGCATCTCTTGGAGCGCATAAGCACTTACTGTGTTGCAAGCTACAATAATCATGTCGAGTTCAAAGTTTTTAAAAAACTCTACGGCTTCGATGGCATAGCGAATGATGGTGTTTTTGTCTTTGCTGCCATAAGGTACACGAGCTGTATCACCAAAGTAGATGATTTCGCTGAAGAGTTGATGTTCAAGGAGTGATTTGACAACGGTGAGTCCACCAATTCCAGAATCAAAAACTCCTACCTTCATCTACTTATCCGTATTCATGCTATCAAGAAACTCTTGATTGGTTGCTTTTTTGCCCATAGTTGTGTAGACAAATTTGAGAGCTTCTATCTCGTTGTCTTGTTTGTGGATCATCTGGCGAAGCACGAAGACCTTTTGAAGATCCTCTTTGTTGATGAGTAGATCATCTTTACGTGTTCCTGATTTGAGTATGTCAATAGCTGGGAAGATACGGCGATCTGCGATTTTTCTATCGAGGACGACCTCCATGTTTCCTGTCCCTTTAAACTCTTCGAAGATCACTTCATCCATGCGGCTTCCTGTATCGATGAGTGCTGTGGCGATGATGGTGAGACTTCCGCCTTTTTCTATGTTTCTAGCCGCCCCGAAGAAGCGTTTTGGTTTGTGGAGCGCATTTGCATCGACTCCCCCTGAGAGCACCTTTCCGCTCGATGGTGTTACAGTGTTATAGGCACGTGCTAGACGTGTGATGGAGTCAAGCAGTATGACAACATCGCGCCCAAGTTCGACGCGGCGTTTTGCTTTTTCTATGACCATCTCAGCCACTTTGACATGGTTTTTTGCTGGCATATCGAAGGTAGATGAGTAGACCTCACCCTTTACGCTTCGCTCCATATCTGTTACCTCTTCTGGACGCTCATCTACGAGTAAAACCATCAGATCAATCTCTGCATGATTGGTGCTAATACCATGCGCGATCTCTTTTAAAAGCTCTGTTTTTCCGCTTCTAGGTGGTGCTACGATGAGACCGCGTTGCCCTTTTCCAATAGGCGAGAAGAGGTCAAGCATACGTCCTGTGAGCCCTTGCTCTAGATACTCAAGCTTGATACGTTCTTGCGGATAGAGTGGGGTGAGGTTCTCAAATAGTGGACGTTTTTTACTCGCTTCTGGTGGTAAGCCGTTGACCGCCTCAATCTTGATGAGCGCGTAGTAGCGCTCTTGATCTTTTGGTGGACGCACTTGCCCTGTTACCACATCTCCGTTTCTAAGCGCGAAGCGTTTTACCTGCGTGTTTGAAACATAGGCATCGTTGATAGATTCGTTGAAACTTTTGTCGATAGAGCGAATAAATCCATATCCATCTTGCATGATCTCTAAGATACCACTAAAGAGTATGAACCCACCCTGTTCTGTCTGAGCTTTTAAGATCTCAAAGATGAGATCTTGGCGTTTGAGCTCCTGAGGGTTGTCGATAGTGAGCTCTTCAGCGATTGCGATGAGCTCTTCAATGCTTTTGATACGTAGATCGTCTATACTTGAGCCTGTGACTGGTGTGTGTGTTCGTGACTTAGAAGTGGGTTTTTTTGCAGTGTTTCGAGGTTGTTGTGAACTGTTTTCACTCATAGAGTAGCTACCTTAGATTGTTGTGATTTTGAGATGTGGGAGAGATTTAAAATATGTCGCATATTTTTCGTGTTGGAATTTTACACTATAAAATAAGCCGATGTCAAGCTTGGCACTCAAGCATAGATTGCAGTACCAAAGTTTTCAAAGTTTTGGAGTGTTTTTTCTAAAAGGTTTTGGGTCTCTTTGAAGATGCGCTCCATTGTCGTAGCAACATCTTCCACCTTAGGCGGCTCAAATCTCGTGATGGCGTTATCAAAAAGCTTGACGATATTTGCCTTTATATTTTCACTGCTCTCTTGGGAGCGTTCTCTTTGCGGGTCGAAGATTGAGGCGATGTCGTGAGCAAGTTTTGTCATAGGCGTTTTTGGAGCATCAGCTTTGAGCTCTTCTAAAAAGTTGTCGATAAATGGTTTGGCAACCTCCATAAAAGCATCGATCTCTTTTTGATCTTGTGCATCTATACCGTCACTTTGCATAGAGAATGCAAAAGATTGCATAGAGCTAAAACGCAGTGTACTAGAGGAGCTAGCACTATCCTCTGCATGCATAAGCGATGCTGCGTTTTCATTTGAGAAGTCAAGGGTGATCTTGTCACCACTAGAGGTCTGCATGGCAATGTTGAGCGTATGTGAGCGGTAGGACTCGAGTCCGACTAAAGAGCTCATGAGCAACTCCTTGTATGTAAAAGTGAGATCATATCGGCAGCGGGGAGTAAAAATTTACCAATATGTTTTATACTACTAGCAAAAAAATGGGTGTGCGATGAAAGAGATAGAAAAACTGTTAGAGCCACTCAGCCTCATCTACTACGAGTATGATGCAAAAGCCAATGCCCTCATTCCAGATGCCAAGTGGTCCAAGGAGCATATTCTTGATGAGCTTATCAAGATCACTCACATGCTCACCACCCACCACAAGCCATTTTATGTTGATGACAGACAACATATTTTGCTCAAGTCTAAAGAGTCGCTTTTGCAAAAACTCAAACGCCATGTTATAAATCTCTACGCAAACATACAAAACAGCAATAAAAACATCTATGTTTTGAGTGATAAGAAGGTCAAATGGGCGAAAAATCTACCAGTCTTTGAAGTGAAGCATCTCGCGTTTGATGGAGATCTTGGAGCATACGACGGACTTGTTTTTACCTCAAAAAATGCCATCTATTCCCTCGCGGCACAAAATAAGCTCTACAAAAAGATGCCAAGCTACGTCATCGCTCCACAAACCGCCAAGGTGCTCAAAAGCGTTGGAGGAAGCTTGAAGTTTGTAGGCAAGGAGAAGCATGGTGATGCGTTTGCTTATGAACTTTTAGAGAAGTTTCATGGCAAAAAACTTCTCTACCTGCGAGGTGAGAGTGTTGTCTCTAACCTCGTGGGTATCTTAAATGATGGTGGCGTTGTCTGTGACGAGGCAGTCGTCTACAAAACGCAGTGTAGAGTGATGCCAAATAGAAGAGCACTTCCAAAGGGAGCGACCATTATATTCTCTTCACCCTCAACCATAGAGTGTTTTTTGAAAAATTTTGAGTGGGACGAGAGCTACCGAGCCATAGCCATAGGCAAGACCACCGCGGCATATATGCCTGAACATATGAGACACTTCATCGCAGAGACAACATCTTTGGACTCTTGTGTCAAGAGAGCACTTGAGCTTTATGAGGAGCAAAGATGATGAAAATAGCCACTCTCTTAGCGTTCATGGCGTTTGCTCTGCATGCTAAGACACCTTTTTACTACAGTGGCAAAGCCAAAGTGACACTCACTCCCATCAAAACCCTCAGTCGCTCACTTGGAGCATACGACTTCTATGAAGATGCAAGAGGAGTACGTCTTGGTGTCAGCAGGGCAATTTTGCTTGGACTCAGCGATGCGAGCTATCTGGACTCTTTGCTTGAGGAGTTTAATGCCAAGTTTATCAAAGATCTTGGCAGTGGCATCTATCTTATAGAGGTGGATGAGAAGCACCAGACTCTAGACGTTGCAAATGCACTGCACGAAAAAGAGGGTGTTTTATTTGCGCATCCTGATTTTTTAAAACAGAGGAGAGTTCGTTAGATGCGTCATCTTATTCTCATGGCGTTTGTGGCTCTTTTGTTTGGCTGTGGAGGCGGCGGTGGCGGAGGAGATGTTGAGGAGACGATCTCATCGCCTCAAGATATCTCTTGGGGCGAGAGTAGTGAGAGTTCTCTTTTGGTAAGCGATGAGCCTTACATAACGCAGCAGTGGGCTATTTATGAAGATGCACGATTTTACAATCGCAATGGAGTTGATCCAGATGCAAGCATAAACGCAGGCTCGCTATTGGATACATATCGTGGTAGAGGTGTCAAAATAGCCATAATAGATGATGGTCTTGACGCAGCGCACGAAGATCTGCAGGGCGCTATTTATGAGACTTTTGATCTTACATCTTTGAGCAGAGATGTCTCACATGAGAGAAGTAATGAGTATCATGGTACGGCGGTCACGGGAATTTTAGCTGCAAGAAGTAATGGAGTGGGCATAGCAGGAGTTGCGAGTGCATCGCAAATCTACTTTTTAAAATACAAAGAGTATATGAGTGATAGTGAAATCATCTCTCTCTTCGATAGAGCTGCTAACGCGGGGGCGGACATCATCTCCAACAGTTGGGGGAACTGGGAGTGCGTCTGATGCCTTAAGGGCAAAGATAGCTGATCTTAGAGCTACAGGAAGAGCTGGAAAAGGTCTCTGCGTTGTTTTTGCAGCGGGAAATGATAACAGCGATATGCGTGGTGATGAGAGCGACATCCCCGAGGTGATCTCTGTGGGTTCGACAAACAAAGACAATGTGAGGGTAAGCTACTCCAATTATGGAGAAAATCTTGACATTATGGCTCCTGGCGGAGAGTATTTGGGCATCACCACTCTTGATGTGAGCGGAGTTGATGGAGGAAGTGAGGGAGCGTATCTTCTCTATAATGATGCAAACGGTTTTGTAGGAACTTCGGCGGCAGCACCCATCGTGAGTGGCATCATCGCAATGATGCTTGAGAAAAATCCAAATCTTACATGTGCAGAGATAGAAAATCTTCTCAAGAACAATGCTGATAAGATAGGCGGTGTCAGCTACGACGTCGAGGGTCACAATGACTACTATGGATCTGGAAAAATAAACCTAAGCCGCATAATGAATCAACTTTGAGACACAAATAGAGCAGACTTGACGTATAATAGTTTTATTTGAAAATTTTATACTTTAAGAGGAGGTGTTCCATGTTTGATGGCAGACAAAACATTCTCATCGTAGATGACAATCCCAAAAACATTCAGCTTGCTGCAAATGTTTTAAGGTCAAGTGATCTTTACAATATTTTTTTCGCAACTGATGGACGAAACGCAATCGAGCAGCTCTCTTATCGTCATCATTCGCTTATTTTATTAGATATCAATATGCCAATTCTTAACGGATACGAGACTGCCGACATCATTAAAACTGATCCAAAATTTTCAAAAATTCCCATCATTTTTCTCTCTGCAAACGCCAACAAAGAGAGTATTCGCGAGGGTTTTGAACATGGTGGAGCTGACTATATCACCAAGCCCTTTGATGAGGTGGAGCTGCTGCATAGGGTCAAAACACATGTTGAACTCTTTGTCTCAAAAGAGAGACTTCGTGCACAAGTCGAAGAGACTACATCACTGCTTGAGCAGTACAAGATTGCCGTAGACAGCAGCTCTTTAGTCTCAAAGACCGATACGTTCGGGTTTATCAGCTATGTAAATACCCCTTTTTGTATAGTCTCTGGTTATAGTGAAGCTGAGCTTATTGGAAAAAATCACAATATTGTCAGAAGTCCTAATGTACCTCGCTCGCTCTACAAAGAGTTGTGGGAGACTATAAAAAGCAAAAAGATATGGCGAGGTGTGATTGAAAACAGAGCCAAAGATGGACGAAGCTACTTTGTAGACAGTACCATTGTCCCCATTATCGGTTTAGAGGGCGAGATTGTCGAGTATATTAGCATCCGAACAGATATTACATCTGAGGTAAAGCTGCGTGAAGATGTGCTGGTGACACAAAAGGAGATTTTACACACATTTGGAGAGCTTGGGGAGTGGCGTTCACAAGAGACGGGTGAGCATGTCAACCGCGTTTCTCTCTTTAGCGGGGTTTTGGCTCGTGCGTATGGATGCACAGAGGAGGAGATAGATCTGCTTGTTATGGCATCGCCTATGCATGACATTGGTAAGGTAATCATACCTGATAAAATTTTGCTAAAAGAGGGAAAGTTGACAGACGAAGAGTTTGCACAGATGAAAGAGCATACTACATACGGATACAAAATCTTCTGTCACTCTGAGCAAAAACTCCTTAAAGCTGCGGCGACTATCGCTTATGAGCATCATGAAAAATGGGATGGCTCTGGTTACCCAAGAGGCATTAAAGCAGAGGAGATTCACATCTTTGGAAGAATTACCTCTATTTGTGATGTTTTTGATGCACTCAGTCATGATAGAGTCTATAAAAAAGCATGGAGTGTGGAAGATACACTTGCCTATATTCAAAATGAGAGCGCTAAATCATTTGAACCCAAGCTCGTGGAGCTTTTTTTAGAAAATATTGGCGAGATTTTAGAGATTAAACGCCGATACAAAAACTGATGATTAAGAAAATTTTTGGAGTCTCTCTTCTTGCTATAGCGCTTGCTGTGGCGTTTGGAGTGATGCTCTTGCCAACTTTTTTTACTAAAGATATCTCACGTATAGCATTAGAGCAAACGGTTGAGCTTGAGCATATTTTGAGCGGAGATAAACCACTTGAGCTGGTTTTTTTTGGATACTCTGGCTGCAGCGATGTTTGCACCCCAAGACTTGGGGCTTTAGCTGCGTTTTACGAAGGAGTGGACAGTGAGACAAAAAAGCATCTCCGTGTGCGTTTTATAGATATCTCTACGCCTAAAGATCCAACACTTCCGCAGAGGTTTGCGGAGTATTTTCATAAAGATTTTGTTGGCATCTCGCTCAAGCCACATACTCTACGTGACTACACAAAACCTTTTGAGCTCTTTTTTGCCCCCTCTTTACAAGATGCCACAGAGTTTGACCATACAGCACATCTCTACTTGCTCTCTAAAAGAGGAGGTAAAAAAGCGATTCGCTACATTTATACTGCATACCCTTATGATTTTAAACAGATACAAAAGGATATTAAGGAGCTCCTAGATGAATAGTTTTTTAAAATACCTGCTTTTGGGAAATAGACTCACCGTAGATCAAAAGACGCGCTTAGCAAATGCCGACAAGATTATGTTGCAGCTCATCGGTCTGCATTGGTTCATCGTTTCAACTTTTGTAGCTTCTATTTTTGGCTCTTTTTTTCTAGGCTTTATCGGCGGTGGCCTCCTCTTTTTTATTGCATTGATGGCATACAAATTTTTCAAAGGTACGCAGATATATAGAGATATTGTAGCGGTGATTTTTTTGAGCTTCTCGGTAGTTATGATTCAGCAGAGTTTTGGGCGTATTGAGATGCACTTTCATATCTTTGGTGCACTCTCTTTTCTTATTATTTACAAAGAGTTTCGAACGCTGAGTGTCGCAGCCATCTTTATACTCGCACATCACCTCATATTTAACTATCTTCAAGCGAGTGAGCTTCTCTTCTTTGGTGAGCCGATTGTCATATTTAATTATGGTTGTGGTCTTGATATTGTGATGCTACATGGTGCATTTGTTCTCTTTGAGTGGTTTGTCCTCTCCATCATTGTGGTGCATATGCGTAAAAGCGAGCGAGAGCTTCGAAGAGTTCAGGAGTCTTTGGAGTCTGTAAATAAAAACCTCGAAGGGCTTGTAGAGCTGCGTACTCTTGAGCTCAAGAGAGCTACAGAGGAGGCAAATCAGGCAAACAAGATGAAATCTCAATTTTTGGCAAATATGTCACATGAGATTCGTACCCCGATGAATGCCATCATAGGCTTTGGTGATCTGCTTGAGAAAAATCTTCAAGATAGTGTAAGTAAGAACTACGCAAAGTCCATTCAAGATAGCTCAAAGGTACTCCTTGGGATTATAAATGATATTTTGGACATCTCAAAAGTTGAGGCTGGAAAGCTTCAGCTTGAGTACGCACCAACGGCGATGCATGCCATTGCTAGGGAGATTGAGAGTATATTTGCACACAAGGCAAGATCTAAAGCACTACAACTCAATGTCACAGTTGAGAGTAGTGTTCCTGAGGTTTTGATGCTCGATGAGATACGAACACGTCAAATCATCTTCAACCTCTTAAGTAACGCCATTAAGTTCACACCAGAGGGGAGTGTGACTCTACACATTACCGCTTCAAAACCAACACCGCAAGGGGATTTGACACTTGTCATCTCAGTCGAAGATACAGGTATAGGCATACCCAAAGAGGAGCAAGAGCGAATGTTTGAGGCATTTAGCCAACAATCAAATCAGAGCAACAAAGAGTATGGCGGTACGGGGCTTGGACTCACCATTGTAAAAGAGCTCGTTGGGTTGATGGGTGGAACTATATCGATGCAGAGTCGTCAGGATGAGGGAACGAGATTTGTCGTGAGTCTACCAAATGTGGTGGTGAGCGATGCTCTCTATGCAGATGGATTGCAAAGAAGTCGTGAGTACCATTTTGCAGAGGCAAAACTGCTCATAGCTGATGATATTGAGCTCAATCGTACGCTTATTCGAGAGTATCTCAAGCCTTATGCGTTTACACTTGTTGAAGCCAAAGATGGAGAAGAGGCAGTGGAGTGTGTGCGAAATGAATCTTTTGATCTGCTCTTGATGGATATAAAGATGCCAAATAAAAATGGCTACGAAGCTACTGAGGAGATACGAACTTTTAGCACTGTTCCTGTTGTGGCTGTGACCGCTTCTGTGGTCTTTTCTGAGCAAGATGCAAAAGATAAACTCTTTGATGCATTTTTAAAAAAACCACTCAAACGCGAAGCACTTTTAGAGACACTCGCACTCTTTTTAGCACATACGACCGAGGAGCAGATAGTAGAAGATCTAGGAGCTTCCTCTTTAGATACAGAGATCTCACTCGCAGAAGCTCCAGAACTTTATACTCTGCTTGTAGAGGCACAAAAGAGTGGAGATATAGAGCGAATGGCGGAGTTTGCACAGAGACTTCAGCATCATGAAAACTAAGCACTTAGGGAGAGTGCTGCCGATGCTGCACTGCGTTTAGAGGCTGCTGTAAAGAGTTTTGACATAGGTGAAGCCCTTGAGATTTTGAGTAAGTTTAGAGTGTAACTTGGTTTTAATATTTGTTATCATCATTAATATACCATTAAGATTTTTCTGATTACTATACCGATTATCAAAATATACTAATCAAAAAAAGGGAAAATTCATAATGAAAAAAAGAGTTTTAAGTGTTGCAGCGGCAACGCTGCTTACTACAACACTCAGCGCAAACGAGGTAAAACTTCCAGTCATAAATGTTTTGGGAGATTCTGAAGCATCATTGGAGCACATCGCTGGTTCTTCAACGATCATCACACAAGAGACATTAGAGAAAACGCAGCCCCTTTCGCTCCAAGATGCGCTTCGAAAAACGCCGGGAATTCATGGAGTTGAAACCGATGGATATGGCTTTTATCCTCGTATAACTATTCGTGGAATCGGTTCAGATATGAGTAGAAAAGTGTTGCTTTTAGAAGATGGAGCGCCCATAGCCCTTGGGCCATACACAGATCCATCTGCTTACTATCACCCACCTGTTGAGAGAATGGAGCGCATAGAGATACTCAAAGGAAGCGGTTCCATCGCCCATGGTCCTTCAAATATAGGAGGTGTCATCAACTACATCACAAAACAGCCTAGAGATGGCGCAAACATAGTCATGAGCGCTGGAAACTTTGGGTATAACTCACTGCTCGCTGAGTATGGGATCGTAGAGGATGACTACAGCTTTAGCATCAGTGCTCTTAAAAAAGAGGGTGATGGCTGGAGAGACATGGCGTTTGATGCAAAAGATGTGGTCGTAAAAGGCGCACTCAACATCAACGACAATAACACTATAGGTGTAAAACTCACACACTACGAGCATGATGCGGCACACACATACCTAGGGCTTTCCCAAAAAGAGTATGAAGAGGATTACACACAAAACAAAGCCAAAAATGACATGATGTATGTCGACAGAGACGGTGTCGATCTAACACACCAGTATGTTGCAGATAGTGGTTTCTCTCTTAAAACACTTGCATACTACAACAAGGTGACACGTGACTGGTGGAGACAAAACAACTCTTTTAATGCAACTACGGGTGAGTACGATATGAGTGCAACCTCTGAGGGGCGTTTACGTAATTTTGAAGTGCTTGGCATAGACTCTCGCGCACTAGTGGCGTTTGATACGGCGGGTATGGAAAATAATGCTGAGGTCGGAGTGAAGCTTCACACAGAGACTATGGATAACAAACGCGGTCGTACGTCCAATCAATACGAGTATGATATAAATACAGCTCTTAATAATAGTGACTATTACAATGGTATTCGTGAAAATGACGAAAGAAAAGCAGAGGCAATCACTGTTTTTGCTCAAGACGCAATCTCTGTAACAGAAGACACAGTGGTGACTCCAGGGGTGAGAGTAGAGAAGTATGAGCAGACGCGTAACATAGCATCATGGGGTGGCGGTGTTCCAACACCTACATCTACAACTACTGATAACACGGAGTTTATTCCAGGTCTTGGTGTGACTCATAAGTTCACAAAAGAGGCAAATCTTTTTGCAGGTGTTCACAAAGGTTTCTCGCCCCCACGCGTGCAAGATGCTGTGACA
>CAZJRG010000031.1:0-16340 GCA_964548435.1 uncultured Sulfurimonas sp.
ATGCCAACTTGATTGTTGTGCTTACTCCTTATGTGGTAGATAATAGTGAAAACCTCTCAGAACTGCAAAGAGATTTAGGCATAGCCGCACAATTGCAGCAAGAGTACAACATAGAAGTTTTTAAACAATTAGAGCAGCGTGCTCAAGAGCAAAAGTAGCACCCATGTTTGATTTAGAGCCTATTCACAATCTCAAACTTGAGATCTACGAGCCAGAGGGAATTGACACCGAAATAAGTGTAAAAAACTATCTGCTCTTTAGCCAGCTTCATGGTGAAGTGGCTGCGTTTGTATCTGAAAACTACTTTGTGCAAGCGAGTAACTACTACACAAAACTCCCTCGAACATACCCGCTCTATATGCTCACAGAGGAGTCTTATGAGCGGCTCTACAACCGTTTCTTGGAACTTCGAACCGACAAAGCCATAGAGACCATGCGAGAAGAGGGAGAGAGCGAAGAGGAAGAAGATATCTCGCTTACCGATTTTTTACGCACTTCGAGTGACATTTTAACAAGCGAAGAGTCCGCTCCCATCATCAAGTTTGTCAATGCGCTCTTTTATCAAGCAGTAAAAAAACGCGCCTCAGACATCCACATAGAAGTACAAGAGAAGAAGGGCGAGGTGCGTTTTCGCATCGACGGTATGCTTGTCAAAAATGCCGACCTAGATAAAAAAGTGGTCGCTCTCATCGTCAGCCGTATCAAAGTCATCTCAAACCTCGACATTTCAGAAAAACGCATCCCGCAAGATGGACGCACACAGATAAAGATAGCAGGTGAAGTGCTCGACATTCGTGTCTCCATTTTGCCGACATTTTATGGTGAGCGCGTGGTTATGCGTCTACTCATGCAGAGCTCGCAGATTCCACAGATTCACGAGCTAGGATTTAACGACTCACTCATCGGTGATGTCAAAAAACTGCTGCGTTCCTCCCATGGGATCATCTTAGTAACAGGTCCAACAGGAAGCGGAAAGACTACCTCGCTGCACTCTTTTTTGCGCGAAGTCGAAGAGCCGCATAAAAACCTCATAACCGTTGAAGACCCAGTGGAGTACAAGTCCGATAACATCGCGCAGATTCAGGTCAATGAAAAGGTGGGACTCACCTTTGCCTCGGCTCTGCGTTCGATCCTTAGACAAGACCCTGATGTCATTATGATTGGTGAGATTCGCGATGAGGAGACGGCAGCCATTGCCGTGCGTGCGGCTCTTACTGGACACTTGGTCTTCTCAACCCTTCACACAAACTCAGCCGCGGCGACCATCTCGCGTTTGGCAGATATGAAAGTGGAGCCTTTTCTCATAAGCTCATCACTGCTTGGCATCTTGGCACAGCGTTTGGTGCGTGTACTGTGTGAGGAGTGCAAAGAAGAGGATGAGTTAGCAGAGGAGTTTGCTGATGATTATGGCATCACTTCTGAAGCGAAAATATATAAAGCCAATGGCTGCAAGGCGTGTGGTTATAGTGGATTTTCTGGACGACGCTCCATTGGAGAGCTGCTTGTGATGAGTGACTCTATCAAAGAGCTTTTAAAGAGCACGACCGATGAGCATACCATCAAAACGCAGCTTGAGAGAGATGGGCTCAAAACCATAGGACTCCAGCTCAAAGAGATGCTGCTCAAAGGAGAAACCTCTCTGGATGAGGCGATACGTATCGGTATAGGTCATGCTTAGGCACCACTCAGCTAGAGCTGCGTTTACACTCATAGAGGTGATGGTGGCTGTGATGATTGTCTCAGTGGTCATCGCCGCACTTTTACAGATGCAAGGGAGTTCTGCTAACTCACTTTTTGAGATAAAGAAAATGATGCAAAGAGCTCAGTATGCATCTTTTATGATTGAAGAAAAAGAGAAGTATGGCTTTGAAAACAGCTCCGTCGATCTGCTGCGTTTTACTGAAGATTTTGTACTTGAGAGCCAACTGCGACAGAAACTCAAAGCCATTGCCCTTAAGGTGCGCTATGAAGAGGTAGAGAGAGTAGACACAAGTAGTATGAGTGAGATGAGTGATGCAAATCTCTCAGAGAGCCAAAATAGTGGAGTTGTACTTGAGATAGGAAAGACACAGCTTCAATCGGAGTATTTTACAATCTCTCTACTGCGGGTGCGTTTACAATGAGAAGAGCATTTTCACTCATAGAACTCCTTGTCTCCATCGTGATTCTCTCGCTTATGATGCTCTTTTTGTATAAGAGCTATGCAAATCTAAACCGTTCGAACATATTTTATGGTGAAGAGGTTGCAAAAATAACCAAAGTTCAAAAGATAAAAAAGATCTTTTTTCTTGACATTACCCAAGCCCAGAGCATTACTATTTTAAACCAAGAGCGCGATGAAGATGTGGTGTTTTTACAGACAAAAAACTCCTTGCATCATCGAATTGAGCCCTATGTAGCCTACATAGTAAAAGAGAAAAAGCTCTACAGACTCGAGTCTCTTCGTGAGTTTAAGGAGTACCCTTTGGTAGCCGAGAGTGATTTTGTAGTAGATGAGCTAGGCGATGTAGCGCTCTTTCGTCTCTATGCTTCGCAAGATACGCAAAAACATCTCTACCTTCTACATGCACTCTTTGAAGATAAAGAGGAGATACTCCTCAAGCTTAAAGCGCTCAATACGAAGTAGCCCTAGACGCTACTCTGTACGAAACTTCGAGATACCGCAGGGTTGGTTTGGTTTTGGCGGGTGCTCTTTGAGATAGGTGAGATCTTCTAGCGTTTGAGTGAGTACCCTTTTTTGCTGCAAAATAGGCAACATAAGGTTGTCTTTTTCGTTGAGTGGAATGCTCCAGTCGAGCAAAATTGTCTGTACTTCATCATCAAGCTCTTTAAGAGCGTTTTCTATATGTTTTATCGATTTCATGGAGCGATTGTAGCAAAGTTTTAGAAATATTTTGGTATAATCCCAGCCTCAAAAACACCCAAGCCAAAACTTGGGTGCGCGAGAATTTTACAAAGGAGCCCCCGATGCCAAAAATGAAATCGGTAAAAGGCGCGGTTAAGCGTTTTAAGGTTAAGAAAAATGGCCAAATCAAACGCGGAACTGCGTTTAGAAGCCACATCTTAACAAAACAAGATGCGCAGACTCGTCGTGAGCAAAACACTCCAAAAGTGGTTGCAAAAGTTGACGCAAAAAACATTAAGGCTATGATTAACTAAATCATAAAAACTCTCCAACGCAATAAAGTTGGGCAAGTCCACCAAAGATGTGGCACCCTGATTCGCAGAAAGTGACTGGGTAAAGAAAAGGAAAAATATGCCAAGAGTAAAAACTGGTGTCGTTCGTAGAAGAAGACACAAAAAGATACTAAAACTAGCAAAAGGTTTCTATAGTGGTCGCCGTAAACACTTTAGAAAAGCAAAAGAGCAGTTAGAACGCTCAATGATGTACTCATTCCGTGACCGTAAGCAGAAAAAACGTGATTTCCGTAAACTATGGATCATCCGTATCAATGCAGCGGCTCGTCTTAACGGAATGAACTATTCTACTTTCATGAATGGTGTACATAAGTCTGGTATGGAACTCGACCGTAAAATTCTTGCTGATATGGCTATGAACGATGCAGCTGCGTTTAGTGCAGTAGCAGCAGCTTCTAAAGCAGCTTTAGCAAAATAGTTTTAAACCCCTTGCGGGTTTAAGCTTTCTCTCTCAATCTTCTTAAAACTCTAAATCTCTCCCATCTTTTTTTGTTGTAGTGCTTGTAGAACCATAAACACCCCGCGTCAAAACCAAAATAAAAGAGACTAATGCCACTGGGCGGATTTGCACTTGGCATAAATGCAAATGTGTTGAACCATATCTCAGGCCAGACCCAAGCTCCATAGTGCGTACCCAAAAGCTCAAGGTAGAGAATCATAAAGTACATAATGAGAAAAAAGAGCCTACTTTTTGTGTAGCGTCTAAGAAGCAAGAAGACGCCAAGTGTGCAGACAAAGCCAAAAACATCTCCAGCAAAAAGGAGCCAAAACAGAGCATACAAGAGCACTAAGAGATACAAAAATCGTATCAACTGCTCTTTGTGAGGCAGCAGAAGCGGCTCTTTGGCGATGTAGTAAACAGCCGCATAGACCAAAGAGTGACCAAGTGGGACATACAGAGGGAGATTTTCTAAGCGATAGGTGTACATTCCAAGCACCAAAGAGAAGAGAATCTCCCCTCCAAATGCAACAATGACACCAAAGAGCATCAGCTCTTTAAGCACTTTAGAGACCCGTAAATAGAGCCATAAGAACATAAACACGGCTAAAAGATTGGTCAAAACTTGTCCATATGCAAAATGCTTCGCAAGCGCGACGCCATCAAGAGAGAGTCCAAGCCATAAAAAGAGTATGACACCGAGATAGAGGTGGGGGTATTTGAGTTGTCGCATGGGTGAAAGTATAGTCTTTTTTAGCTCTTTTTATCTGTTTTCATAAAACACATAAGCTACCGAGGCTCCAAAAAAAACGCTATCTTTTGTCTCAACAAGTGGCGAATCTTCAAAACTAGCACCTCTAATGTCGTGGTGCGAAAGAAATGCTCCTCCCCACCAGCTTTTCTTTTTGTAAGTAACGCCGACTCTGTTTCGTATACCGCTATAGCCGCTTTGCGTTTCATAGAGAGGACGACTTGCGTTTGCATATTTGCTTGCAACTCCATAGTAGTAGTCGTTGTAAACGCTATCGCTGAGCAGTATGCCTGTGCGAAACGTCCACTCAAACGCAGAGTAGTTGAGAGAGTATTTGAGTTGCGGGTTTGAGTTGAGTCCTCTGTAGTTGATGGAGGCATAATCGGTGGAGAGTGTAGCACGCAAATCGAGCTCAAACTCGAGCATGCTCACTCCCTTTTCATAGATATTATAGACAAGTTTCGGACCCACTTCACCAGCAAGTTCTAAGTCAGGCATGCCAGAACGCACACCATCTTTGTCGCTGCTTGCGGGAAGCGAGCCGCTCACACTCATGTCAAGCCGTAGACCATTTATGCCAAAGAGTTTGCCACTGAGCCCATCCTCGTCAATACGAATATATTTTCCTCTGTAGCGCAGATAAGGCAGAGGCAAAGTAAGAATTTGGGTAGATTTAGAGCCAATGTAATTTGGATAGTAGAGCGAACCAACCCCTAGTCCAAACTCAAAACTCGGCTTCGTTTTAGCCTCTGTTTGGGCTAGTAGTGTCGTGGTGAGAAGCATTATAAAGAGAGACCATTTTTTCATAGCGAAAGCTTAGCCAAGCTCTATAACATTTATGACTCATTTTAAATGAGATACTCCATCCCAAGCTTTTGTGCATAAGAGTTTAGCATATCGCGTTCAAAGTCGGTGTTGCTAAAGTAGTTGTAGCCAAAGGTTTTTTGCCACAAGGAGTGCTCCTCCATACAGAGATAAAAAAAGACTCTCTCCTCGCCCGCTGCTGCTCTTTGCCAAGGCTTGAAGCTCTCATAGGCGTGTTTGAACATCTCTATCTTGGTCGCTTCTGGGTAGGAGGTCTTGCCGCTGGCATCTTCGTGGGGAATCTGCGTTATCTTAGTGCGAAACTCTCGCTCTCTGAGCTGCTTGATGACGGGTTTTATGAAAGTAAGTGTTCCAAAACTCACTAACGCCACCTCACTTGGCGCAAACTTCTCTAGGAGCGTTTTGTAAACTCCTTCGTACTCATCTAAGTACCCTACATACTCCACGATGGGGTGAAAATGAAAACCTACCTTTATGCCTCTGTCTGCGAGCTTTCTTGCGGCGTTTATGCGGCGTTCTAGTGAAGCAGTGAGATGCTCTTCGTTTGTGATGATGGTGGGAGTGTTGAGACTCCATGTGCACAAGATGTTTTTTGGCACGGCGTTTTCGAGGAAGTAGCTTATGTTGTCAGACTTAGTCTTAAACTCCAAAATGACGTTTGGATTTGTTCTGGCAAACTCAAAAAGCGCGTCAAGTGTTCCCTCGCGATTGCCAAACATCAGCGAATCGGAGGCTTGCCCTGTTCCTATGTGATAGGTTTTGTTTTGGTCGAGTTTGAGGTTTAAGAGTTTGTCTTTGAATCCACTATCAAACGTGATGGTGTTTTGATTGTAAAAGCTCTGTATGGAGCAGTAGGAGCAGTCAAAACCACAAGACTCCACCGCATCGAGTGTCATGAGGTTGCAGCATCGCGTCTTCTCGCTTGCCACGGGGCAGAGACCTAGACCAAAACCTTCTTTTGGCGCTACGGCAAACTTGTACTTCTGCTCAGAGGGGATGTTTTTGAGAGTGAAGTTTGCATAGGAGTTAGGGGCGTTTCGGATGGACTCATAGCGCTCTCTTAAACGCGAGAAGATCACTTTTTTTTGAGTGTGCTGGGGAAAGATCTCCGTGATGCGGCTCTCATCCCACATGCTTAAGTCTCTAGCGATGTCGATGATCTGCTTGATCTCTTGATGGGAGAAGCCAAACTCAAAGGCTTTTGCTCGTATGAACTCCTGCTCATTTTGCGCAAGCTTGTGATAAAAACCGTTTTTGGTCGCGAGAGCGAATTTTTCTTCGTAACTATTCATGGGTGCAATTTTAGCAAAAGATAGTTATGCACTAACACTCAACTAACACTCTTGTGTAAAAATTTTAACATTATAAAAGAAAAGGATTAAGCTTGGTGTTGGAAGCACTTTTTATCTCAAATTTGCCTAGGTTTTTATTGCGTTTTGTCATATATCTTACAAACAAAGAAGCGCTTTTGTTATGATTTTTTTCAACTTAGGTCAAGGAAGCGAGTATGTTTTTAGGCAAATGCCCCTACTGTAATGATGGTGTGGTTGAGGTGAGAGACAAAGAGGTAAGAGGAAAAAAGGTCAAACTCTATGCCTGCTCAAACGCCCACTGGAAGAGTGAAGATGGAGAGATGTTTGAGCTGCATGATGATGCGAGTTGCGGCTTTAGAATCTGGCAAAACTCTTTGGCAAAGTATGGAAAATGGCTCACCTACAAAGAGGTCAGATCTCTTTTGGAAGAGAGAGAGCTTGAAGTAGTGCTGGTGAGTAAAAAATATGGCAAAAAAATAGAGTACAAAAAAACAATCATACTCGATGAGGAGTATGGTGTGAGTGTGCTTTGGGAGTCTGAGTTTTAAGCCTCAAAGTGCATGCGCACGATGGGTGTGATCTCCATCTGTATGAGCTTGAGTGCCTCTTTGTAGGTTGAGGGGCGTTTTGGGTCTGGCGCGTCGTACTCGATGGCGATGATGTCGGTGCTGGTCTGAAACTCTGGACACCTTTTCATGGCGTATTCGCTGAGCGTGATGACAAGGTCAAAGTGCTCCCCTTCAAAATCTTTGAGTGTTTTTGGTGTAAACTTCTCGCTCCAAAGCCCACTCTCTTTGAGTATTTTGATGGCGTTTTCATCCACTTTCGCAGCGGTGTTTATGCCTGCACTTTTGGCGTTTACCGCTCGGAGGTAGCGTTTAAGAACCGCTTGAGCGATGATGCTAAGCGAGGTGTCGGTTGTGTCTAAAATGAGTACATTTTTTAAAGGTTGATCGTTTTTCATGAGTGGAAGTATAGCCAATTCTTAAGTCGATCTCTAGCTCTTTTTGTTAAGAGATTTGCAAGATGAAAAGAGTAAGATTGCACAAATTTTCAAATATTAGGAGAAAAAAATGTATAACATAGTTGTCGATAGAGAGTGTGGTTGTTTCATGAGAAGCAGCCTGCAAAATAACATCACCATGGAGTCAAAAGACGAGGCTTTAACAAAAAGTCTTGAGATGAAAGCACACATGAATGAGAAATTTTGTGGCAAACACGGCTTTAGTGTCTCTGAAGAGGGAAACACTTTTGTCATCAGCATGGGTGCACCACAAGCTAAAAGCAGTGGCGGCTGCTGTGGCGGTGGGTGTGGTACACACTAAGGAACACTTTTTGCTAAAAGTGTCTTATTAAAATCACTCAAGAGATCCTCCCTCTTGAGTGAAAAACCAAAATGAGATGCTGCATGATTCTTCATAAAAACTCCAACGAAAGACTCTACTACTACAAAATCAATGTCTATCAGACACTCTTTGGAGACTATCTCATTCAAAAAGAGTATGGACTCAAACAGAACCTCAATCCAACCAATACTATCAAAGAGTATGTTCCCTCTAAACGCGAAGCACTCTTTAAAATCCTTGACATCGTTGTTGATAAAAAAGAGTTAGGGTACTTAAAAGTCTCCTAGCAGATGGACATTTTACTTGAAGAGTTTTATAAAACTGATCTGCATGTAGAGAAGTTTGTAGATAGAAAATGTCAAATTGATTCAGGCTCTTATCAGATCATTGGGATTACAAAAAGTGGTAAAACGCAGCTCGTAAAAGCATATCTTTTAGGGCTTAAAAAGAGTAAATATCTCTATGTGAATTGTAAAGATGTGCGCATTGAGCCTGCTGCGTTTAATGCCTCTTTGGCAAATTTTTGCCTGCAAAACAAGATAGAGACGCTTGTCCTTGACAACTACCATGAAGCCATCGCCTTGGTCAATGTTCCCCAGCTCATTATCACCGCCGAGATTGCATTTGCATTTGAGTTTTTGGAGGTGCTCAACCTCTATCCGCTTGATTATGAGGAGTTTTTGGCGTTTGAGCATAAGTACGACTCAAGTGCACTCAACCACTTTTTTCAGCTTGGCGGATTTCCTTTTATGCATGCACTCGCATCAGATGAGAAAAATAGTTCACTCCAAGAGATGCTACAGATGCGGCTGAGTGAAATGGAGTTTGACATACTACGTTTGTGTGCCAAGATGCTCTCCCAAAAACTCTCTGCGTTTATGCTTTATGAGCGACTCAAACTCACAAGAAAGATCTCAAAAGATAAGCTTTATAGCTCCTTTGACTCTTTAGTCGCTAAACGCTACTTGCATCTTTTAGGAAAATTTAACCATGAAAAGGCGATTAAAAAGATCTATCTTTGCGACACTTCACTCAAAGCTGCCCTGAGTGTTGAGAAAAATTTTGCCCGTCTTTTTGAAAATATGGTCTTTTTGGAGCTGCTTAAATCGGGTGTGAGTGCATACTATGATGAGGGAGTTGATTTTTATCTCCCGCAAACGCAAGAGATTTTGCTTTGCAAACCATTTGTGGAGGAGAGGCAACTCTTTAAGCTTATTGAGAGTCTTGAAGCGTTTATATTTACACACACTATTCAAAAAATAAATGTCATCACTATGAATAAAGAAGGGAGCATTTCACACCCCTTTTCAAAGGTGGAGATGATACCTTTTGATATCTGGGCACTAGGAGATTAGGATGAGTTTGTGTGGCATAGATGAGGCGGGACGCGGCTGTATTGCTGGAGATTTGGTTGTGGCTGGTTGTGTTTTGGGTGAGGGTGTGGAGATAGCGGGTCTGGATGACTCAAAGAAGATCACACCAAAACGAAGAGAGGCGCTTTATGAGCAGATAGTTGAGAGGGCGGCTTTTCACATTGTCGTATTTAGCGCTTTAGATGTTGATTGCTTAGGCATCTCAGAGTGTATGAAGCAAGCACTTTCGCAGATACAAATGCAGCTCAAAGCCAAACGCTACATCTTTGATGGCAACACAACTTTTGGAGTGGAAAATTTGGAGACGATGGTAAAAGCTGATGCACTCCTCAAAGAGGTGAGTGCCGCATCCATCCTTGCAAAAGTGACACACGATAGAAACATACTGCGAGATGCCAAAGAGTGCCCTCAGTACGGGTTTGAGAAGCATAAAGGGTATGGCACAAAACTGCACATAGAGATGATTCAAAAATATGGCTACGCAAAACTGCACCGTAAAAGCTTCAGAATAAAAGCACTTGAACCGACACTTTTTAGCTAAAAATTCTCCAGAAGCAAGACGCTGACATAGGTGCCGCTCTCTAAAAAATTGTCCTCTTCACCCGCGATCATCAGTGCACTTGCATCAAGCATATTTGTCAGTATTGCAGAGCTTCCGACTTTTTTACCCTTAAAATTTATAAAATACTCGCCATCTTCTATGAGCACATTGCAGGCACTAAACTCCGTAAACTTGGAGCGTTTTTTAAATGGCTCTTGAAGTTTTGCACCGACTATCTTGTGCGAATGCTCACGCCCTAGCATCTTTGCAATAAGTGGGAGCACATATAAAATGGCTGTGACAGTCGAGGAGTAGGCAAAGCCAGGCAGAGAGACAATAAACTTCTTCTCTAGCTGTGCCACCATAATGTGTCGACCTGGCTTGATGGCAACACCTTTAAAGATGACATTGGCTCCTAAACGCGGCACTATTTCCTTGACGAAGTCATAGTCGCCAACACTCACCCCGCCAGTGCTGACGAGAATATCGACCGATTCAAGCGCAGTTGAGAAGCACTCAAGAATGGTCTGTTTATCGTCTTGTGTCACACCGAGTTGCACAACATCTGCACCCGCTTGCTCAAAAAGTGCTGCAAGTGTGTAGTTGTTCGAACTTCGAATTTGTGCAGGATTGTCAGAGTGCTCTCCAAGATCAAGAATCTCACTTCCTGTAGCTATGACGCCCACTCGTGGTCGTAGTGCGACTTTTACCATAACGCAGTTGAGTGATGCCATGACTCCTATCTCGACAAAGCCTATCTTTGTCCCTTTTTTGATGAGGACATCGCCTGCAAAAAAACCCTCGCCAACAGGACGCACCGCGTTTGCTTTTGGGACAGATTCGTTAATGATAACTTTGTCATCTTCAAGAGTGACATTTTCTATCTGTATGAGGGTATCTGCACCCTGAGGCATCATGGAGCCTGTGAAGGTTTTGATGCACTCCCCTTTTTGGAGGAGTCTTTGTTCGTGGTGTCCAGCAGGGTTGTCTCCAAGCAGGGTGAGTGTGCCAAGAGAGAGATCTTCATGGCGACAAGCATAGCCATCCATGGAGGCGGTAGGAAACTGGGGGTCATTATGAGGTGCAACAATATCTTGGGCTAAAATACGACCAAGTGAGTGAGCAAGAGCGATGCGTTCATAGCGAAGAGCACCCACATTTAGAAGTTCAAGCATAGTCTGGCTCGCCTCGTAGCTTAGAAGCTCTTTCATCTCTTTACTCTCTCTGCTAAGAGACCGCTTCCGCTTATGGCAGTGGAGCGTTCGCGCGCATAAATGCGTTTGCCCTCTTTTAGGTCATACTTCCAGATCGGTGCGCTCGCTTTAAAGTCCTCAACAAACTCCTCAATCAGCTCTAACGCCACTCTGCGTTTAGGGGAGAAAACGGCGGCGATATAGGAGGATTCATGGAGTAGTACATCGCCTCTTGAGTGAGCCATTTTGAGTTTTGCACCTCTTTGCGCGGCTCTTGCCTGCCAAGATGTAAACCATGCTTCTAAGATAGGTTCGTAGATATCAAAGCTAAGTCCATTGATACCATCTTCACTTCTAACCGTTCCCACAAAAGGAATGTACGCACCGTAGTTGCTTTGAGACTCCTCTGCATACCAAGTGGCTAAAAGGTGTGGCACATTGAGTGCGCCATCAAAGAGTTGCAGCATGGCTCAACCCCCACACACAGGAGGCAGTAGAGAGACTTTATCTCCCTCTTTGAGTTCTATATCAAGGGAGGTGACAAGAGTGTTGTTGATGGCCACCGCACAGCTGCCAAGCCACTCGCGCATAGTCTCATCTTTTTGTAAAATTGCGGCGACTTCGTTTAAGTTGCTCGCTTCAAGCTCCATATTTGGCTTGTTTATAGGTCCTAAAAACTCTACTGTTATCATCGTTTTCCCCTCTAAATTAGGTCAAAAATTATATCTAAGATAAGTTAAGCTCTGTATAATTGCTACATGATTTTTGGAAAAATAGAGTATCTCAATCTCCTCCCTTTTCATGTTTTTATGAAGCGCTATCTTCGTAGCTCAAGTGCAAAAATGAGCATGGAGTACAAACGCGGTGTTCCCACAGCCATCAACCATGCTTTTCATACACGCCGTGTTGATGCTGCTTTTATCTCAAGTATAGGTGCACAAAAAAGTGCAAATGTCGGCTTAGGCATCATCGCTAAACGCGAGGTGAGGAGTGTGCTCATCATTCCAAGCAGAGCCGATAAAAAAGACAAAGCATCCGCCTCTTCAAATGTTTTGGCGAAGATTCTTGGTTTTGAGGGTGAAGTGCTCATAGGCGACAAAGCACTGCGTTATGCCCTTGCAAAGAGTGACTATGTGGACTTGGCTCATGAGTGGCACAAACGCCATAAGCTCCCCTTTGTTTTTGCACTTTTGTGTTATCACAAAGATAAAAAAAGGTACGAAAAAATAGAGCAAGAGTTCTTAAAACGCAGCATAAAAATACCCCAATACATTCTCAAAAACGCAAGTAAAAAAGTAGAAGTACAAGAGAGAGATATTTTAGAGTACCTCAAACTCATCTCTTATAGAGTAGATGCCAAAGCCTTGAGGGGACTTAAGAAGTTTTATAAAGAGGCGAAGAGGTTGTAAGGGAGCTTTTTTATGCTCTTTCATTTGTACTCTTTAAGTGCATCGAGCCACTCTTTCATCTTCTTCTCATACCCTATCTCTTTGAGATGCACAAACGCTCTTGGCTGGGACAAATACTCTTGTGCGACATAGCCGCCAAAATCGTGCGGGTAGAGATAGCCTCTGCCATCATTTTGTTGTAGATGTGGTGGAATCTCTAAAATGTCACCGCGTTTTACTGCATCAAGGGCGGCGTTTATGGCGTTATAGCTCGCGTTTGACTTTGGTGAGCCACAGAGATAGATGACGGTTTGCGCGAGGATGATACGGGCTTCTGGATAGCCGATTTTACTGACTGAGGTAAGAGATGAGGTGGCGAGTGTCAGTGCTTGTGGGTTGGCGTTTCCTACATCTTCGCTGGCAAGTATGACAAGTCGGCGCGCGATGAAGTCGGCACTCTCTCCACCCTCAATGAGCCTTGCAAGATAGTAGATGGCGGCGTCCGCGTCACTTCCGCGAATGGACTTTATGAGAGCCGAGGCTAAGTCATAATGGACACCCGCTTCACTGCTTCCAGCGGCAAGGGCATGTGGTCGAAGTGATTTGAGAAGCTCAATTTTTATGGTAGTGTTTATGTTTGCGGCGAACTCAAGAAGTTTGAGCATCGCTCGAGCGTCGCCTCCAGAAGTGGCTACGAGATACTCTCTTGTCTCTTCATCGAGGGCAAGATCGTACTTTGTCATGGCGTTAAGCAGGAGTGTGTGAAGCGATGTGTTACTTATGGCTCGCAGCTCAAAAAGCATGGAGCGCGAACGCATCGCCGAGGTGAGCGAGAAGAAGGGGTTTTCAGTCGAAGCTCCGATGATTAAAACGGTGTTTTTCTCCATCACAGGAAGCAAAACCTCTTGCTGATTTTTGGCTAAACGGTGCACTTCATCTATGAATATAAGAGGCTTTTGCAGGGCATTTTTATACATCTCAAAGATTTTTCGCAGCTCTTCTATCTTGAGTGAGGTGGCGTTTAGCTCATAAAAAGGGAGCTCCATCGTACTTGCGATGATGCGTGCAAGCGAGGTTTTGCCCACACCTGCAGGACCATAAAAAAAGCTATGCCCCAAAGCACCCTTTTGGCATAAAATGCGAAGCGGTGCATCTGGTGCACTTAAGTGCTCTTGACCCAAAAGCGAGTCAAATGTTTTGGGTCTTAGTAGCTGAGTAAAATCCGCCAAGTGCTACTTGCCTCGCGGTTTTGCTTTTGTGTTTGAAGTTGGTTTTTTTGGAGCGGATGGAGTGCGTTTTGTCTCTTTTTGTGTTTTGCTATCGCCTTTTTTTGGGGCTGATTTTTTTGTGATAGGTTTTTTGTTGTCACCGCGTTTATCATCTTTTTTGCTCTCATCTTTGCTTGCAAAAGCTCTTGGTTTTGGTTTATTTCCCGATTTTTCGCGAGCGAGTTTCTCCTCAGCTTTTAAAAATGTATGAAGTGCTGAGTATTCGCTTCGTGTTAAAAACCTTGTCTTTCCTGTTGGGAGATTGTTGAGTTCTATCTCGGCAAAACTGAGACGTTTGAGGTCGGCTACCTCTGCGTTAAAGTGTGCGAAAAATCTGCGAAGTTCACGGTTTTTCCCCTCAGAGATAGCAACTTTGAGAATAGAGTAGTTGTGGCTGTTTTTTTGGATCTTGTAGCCTAGAAAGGGTTTGAACTCCATAGATGTTATCTTGGAGTGGGAGTGTGCTCCAGCGCTTGCATCTTCAATGAAGATACCACTGAGCATTGCCTGCTCCATCTCTTGCGTTACTTCACCTTTGATCTTTACCTTGTAGATGCGCTCAAGGTTTGACTCCATGAGTGCTGTGGCGATGTGTGAGGCATCAGTGAGGAGTAAAAGCCCTTCGCTGGCATAGTCAAGTCTGCCTACGGGAATGTAGTGACGAAACTCTTTGCCGAGTGATTCGTAGATGGTGCGTCTCCCTTTTGGGTCGCTTTTTGTTACAAGTTCGCCTTTTGGCTTGTTGTAGACGATGACGGTGTGTTTCTCTTGCACACTTACCTGCTTACCGCTGATGTAGACCACGTCGGCTCTCTCATCAACTTGTGTGGCTGGGTTTGTCTCTATCTCACCATTGATGCGGACATAACCATCTGCGATGGCTTTATCTGCTTCGCGGCGAGAGTAGGTGGAGTAGTGTGCTATAAATTTGTTGAGTCTCATCATAGATTTATGATATTCCTTTTTCTATGAGCGTATGAATGTGAAGCACGCCCTCTATTTTTTTGTTTTCATTCGTTATAACTAAAAGCTGTATCTTCTTCTCTTCTATTAAAACAAGTGCATCGCTGGCAAGCATGTCGGCGTTTTGTATGCTCATAGGGTTGTGTGTGGCATACTTTAAGACTTCATCTTCAAGTGAGAACTCCTCACTCATGAGGGCGCGACGAACATCTCCATCACTGAGAAGTGCTAGGAGTCTACCCTCATCATCTACGATGAGAGCTGTCCCTAAACGCCCCTCTGAAATCGCCAAAATGGCATCTTTGAGTTTAGTCTCTTTTTTGATGAGTGGGAGATTTTTACTTTGCATAAGGTTTGAGACTTTGACAAAGAGTTTTTTACCTAAAGCTCCACCAGGGTGAAATGAGGCGAAATCGCTTTTTTGAAAATTTCGTGCCTTCATTAAGCAAACAGCCAGAGCATCACCAAGTGCCAGGGTGAGCGTCGTAGAGCTTGTTGGCGCGGTATCTATGGGGCAGGCCTCTTTTTGGACATTGAGCTCTATGATCATGTCGCTGTAAGAGCCCAGAGTTGAGCTTCTGTTTTTTGTCATGCCTATAATTGGCGCACCAAAGCGTTTGATGTGAGGGAGAATGGCACTGAGCTCTTCGCTCTCGCCACTATAACTGATTCCAATAACCACGTCGTTTTTGTCTATCATACCAAGGTCGCCGTGTAATGCTTCTGTGGGGTGAAGAAAAAAACTTGGTGTTCCCGTTGAAGCAAAAGTAGCAGCCATTTTAGCCCCTATGAGTCCACTCTTTCCAACACCTGTGATAACAAGCTTGCCTTTGCAGCCCAAGATAACATCTACAGCCTTGTCAAAGACATCGTCAATGAGCGTAGCGGCATGAAGCAGCGTTTGTGCCTCTATGTGTAAAGTCTCTTGTGCAATTGTTTTATAATTCATTCCGACATTATAGCGTCATAGGTCTTGAATGACGTCATCGAAAAAAATGAGATGGTTGTTTGCCTGTACAAGAGAGGCTTTAAAGAAAATCATGCTATCCTTTTGCATGAAAATTGAAGCACTCATCGAAGAAAAAAACCTCAAACTGACCTCTGCTCGGCGTGAGCTTTTGGAGGTTCTTAAAAAAGAGGCGAAGCCTGTCTCTTTTGAAGATATCAAAGATAAAATCCATATGGACAAAGCGACTTTTTATAGAAATGCTTCAAAATTTGAGAGTGAATCTATCTTAAACAGTTTTGAGTCCAATGACAAAAAACGCTACTACGAGCTCCTTGGCACACACCATGCACACTTCATCTGTAATCTTTGCAGTGCCATTGAATGTATTAAAAACATCGCTCCCATCGCCATTGAAGGGTATGTCATAGAAGATATGATCTTTAAAGGCATCTGCAAAGAGTGTGCCTCTAAAGATTAAAAAATCTAATATGCGACTTAGTCGCATATTTAAAGTTGGCTCTAAGTCTTAGCAAGATACTATTCGCCCCATGAAGAAAAAGCACTCCACCCTTCTTGTCTTGTTACTGCTATCGTTTCTTTTTGTAGCGATGCACAGCTCCTTTCACGACAGCTTTGATGCACACCACGACAGCAGTTGTGGCGTTTATGTCCTTGAGGAGCTCTTTGTTTCAGGTGAGTTTGCGGCTGCGTTTGTGCTTTTGACTCTTTTTACTCCTTATCTTTTTTTGCTCTTTGCACCTGCAATTGTCTGTGCAAAGGTAAAAATATCTTT
>CAZJRG010000032.1:0-16209 GCA_964548435.1 uncultured Sulfurimonas sp.
AAACAAGGAGTTACAATGGCAACATTAGTAAACGGAACAGTTAAATGGTTCAACAGTGAAAAAGGTTTCGGTTTTATCGAACAAGAAAACGGCGGTAAAGATGTATTTGTACACTATCGTCAAATCAACAGCAATGGCTACGACCGCGTTTCACTCAACGAGGGACAAAGAGTTTCATACGAAATCGGACAAGGCGAAAAAGGCCCACAAGCAGAGAACGTTACAGGTCTGTAGTCTCTCTTTTAAGTAGCTTTTTGGCTACTTAAACTCCACGCTTCACACTCCAAAAAAATATCGCGGAATAGAGCAGTTCGGTAGCTCGTCGGGCTCATAACCCGAAGGTCACAGGTTCAAATCCTGTTTCCGCAACCAACCTACTCCCCCTAAATTAAGAACTCTTTGTCGCCAAATTGTTACACTCTTGTAAACTTCGCGCATCTCCTTGAAGGTATCATCACGCAAAAACAAAAGGTCTTTAGTTTGAAACTTTTACTACTCACCACCCTCTTAATCTCTTCTCTTTATGCAGAGGAGAATCTTGGAAACTGCGACTCTTTAGTCGTCGATGAGAGACTCCCAAACAACATCACTCAAAATATGCGCTTAAGTGCTTCAAAGGTCTACGGCATCGACAAACGGGTTCTTGTAGAAAATGGAGCGACTTTAGAGATCGAAGCGGGAACGACACTTGCGGGTTGCTCACTTTTTTCCTACCTTGCCATCGCCAAAGAGTCAAAAATTGTCGCCAAAGGAACACTCCAAAAACCCATCATTTTCACTTCCCAAATGGATCTTTTGGGTTACTCATCCTCGCGCAGTGTCGGCGAATGGGGTGGCTTGGTCATCGCTGGAGATGCCTATGCACACAACAACGACAATAGATTTGAAGCAGACGAGAGCATAGCGTTTGGCTCACCCTCACATACCCATGATGAAGACTCCTCTGGTGTTTTGGAGTATGTTGTCATCAAGCACACAGGCTACAAAGTAAAAAAAGACAAAGAGCTCAATGCCCTCTCCCTTGCAGGTGTAGGCAGAGGCACGAAACTCAAAAACATCGCCATCATAGGCGGCAGTGATGACGGAGTGGAGTTTTGGGGCGGATGCCGCCAACATCGATGGGCTTTATGTCTACAATGCCAAAGATGACTCCATAGACACAGACCTTGGATACCGTGGAGAGATAAAAAACGTACTCATCGATCAGTGCGGGGTCGATTCAAAAAACAACCACGACTCAGCCGCTATGGAGTTTGGAAACGATGAAGATCTCATAAAGAGCAGCCTAAAAAACATCACGCTTCCAAAAATCTCAAACCTCACAGCCTACATAAACGGCGGTGGCATATACAACAAGTATGACGCTGGATTTAAGCTCTCAAACATCAAAATCATCAGCCAAAAGCCAAAAGAGAAGGAGATGGTTCATTTTCGTGGCAAGGAGAGTTATGAAAACGCCGCGAAGTTTTTAAATGGTGATGTCTGTCTCTACAACGACAAAACAGCTATGCCGCTCGAAGCGTTTTTCTCAAAAAGCAACTCAAAAGAGCCAAAAAAGAGCCACACTGCTTACGACTACTTCGTAAAAGAGACCAAAACGCAAGGAAGTGGCAAATTCTTAGTCTCAAAAAAATGCGATGGCGTTTATGAAAAAAGAGTTTTTAAAGGGATTGCGGGCACATATAAATCTGCTTTAGATCTTGAATAATCTTACTATCACTCACTAAGAGCTACGCTATCTAGTTTTGGCGAATCTCTTTTTTGTTTGTGAGCTGCTGGAAGTGGTTAGAGATATTTATGAGCGCAAAAGTGACCAAAAATATCATAAGCCCAGGGAAAAAACTGACCCACCAAGCGATCTCGACAACATCCCTGCCATCAGAGAGTATAGTTCCCCAACTCATCTGTGGTGCCATGATCCCAAGCCCTAAAAAACTGAGTCCAGACTCGGAGAGTATGGCACCTCCAACACCAAAGGTAAAACTCACAAAATAGATAGGAGCCAAAAGTGGCGCATAGTATTTGAGCAAAATCTTGAGCTTGCTTACGTTTGCTATGTTGAGGATTTTGATGTAGGGCTGCGAGCTTATCTCAAAACTCTCTGAACGAATGAGTCTAGCAGTGGTCATCCATCCTGTGATAGATATGATGAAAATGAGCACCCATGTTGAGGCATTGACATAACTCACGAGTGCCAAGAGTAAAAAAAATGTTGGAAATGTAAGAAACAGATCTACCGTTATAACAAAAGCTTTATCTACATTTGCACGAAAGTAACCTGCTATAGAGCCCAAAATAAGCCCTATAAAAGAGGCAATAAACGCACTCCCCATACCTATAAGCAAAGAGACTTGTCCACCTTCAATGAGTCTTGCGAGCATATCTCTGCCAAGTCTATCTGTCCCCATTGGATGCAAAAGAGAGGGAGGCAGTAAAATGGCATCAGCACTCAAAGCATAAGGGCTCACGTCATAGAAAAATGCTCCAAAAAAGACTATGACTACAATAGCCAAAAGTAAAAAAAGGCTAAAACGATACATCCCTTACTGTTTTATACCTAAGAGGGTCTGCATCATCTGATCGACTGTAGTGATCACTTTTGCCGCCGCCCCATAAGAAGTTTGATATTTGATAAGATTTGTCATCTCCTCATCTATGCTCACTTTAGAGACCATGTTGTACTCCATCTCTATGGCATTAAACTGTGTCGAGATGGTGTCGTTTTTGGAGATTGCTGCGTTTGTAGTCATACCCACATAGGTTGCAGTGATATCAAACATACCGTACATTGTTGTGTTGTAGCTGTTGTACCCAACATCAAACTCATAAGACTCAAACTGCTGCTGCACCATGTCAAGTGCCAATCTATTATCACCAGCACTTACACCATAAGCTGCTGAAATCTTTGTGGGATTGTCCTCTAGATTTCTATTGAGTCTTATATCTGACGCATTATTTCCATCAAAAAATCTTCCAAGTCCTAAGGCACCTGCAAAATTGCTTCCCGAGTCAAAGGCACTATTTTCCCGCTGATCTGCAATGGCAAAAGTGTACCCCTTCGCTGCGTCCGCAGGGTTCATAAAGAGCTCTAAACGCAGCTCGCCAGAAGCACTCGGCTGAAAGTTGTAGACCATAAAATCATCTATATCATTTCCTGCGTTTCCATCACCATTGTCATCACTACTCGCAAGAATCTGCCCTTGAATAGAGTTTGAACCAGCACTTCCACTCATCACGGTCGCCGCGTTTATGTTTATGCTTCTTTTTGCGACTTCATTTCCATCAAGATCATAAACAATAATATCAAAAGCACCCTCTTTAACATTAAGTCCTGAGTTTACAAGATTGCTAGTTGGAGAGATCTCGAGAATGTTAGAACTCATCCTCTGTGTGGCGTTTTGTGCATAGAGATTGTTTGTCGCCTCGATGAGTCCCTTTGCAAAAGCATCAAACTGTGAGATCACATTTTGCAAAATGCCATCGCTTGGCAGACCCGTTGCAGCATCTATTGCACCCCCACGTAGATCAAGGATTGCACCGATTTTACCGCCGTTAATCTCCTCTTCCATAGAAATAACTGTGGCGTTTTGGTTAATGTATGCAACCTCGTAGAAGCCTGAGCTATTCCCCTCGTTTGAGAGTTGTAGGGGGTGAAATGATGCGCCATCAACGATATTAAATCCATTGACATTGACTGTGTAGCTTCCTGTGGCTGTGTTTGCATTGCTATCAACTCTTATGTTCGCATCGAGTTGTCCATAGTTTATCTCTACTCCGATGAGACGAGCGAGATCGCGTTCTATGACATTACGTTTATCACGAAGATCATTTGCTGTGTAACCTTCAGCAGCTTCGGCTACATCAATATTTACATTGAGCTGGGCTAACTCTTTGGCAAGTTTGTTTACTTCATTGACATTGACTTGCAGCTGCTCATTTACCTCAAGTTGCAGTGCTTTGATCTTCTCTTGCGTTTTAGTGATGTTTTGCGTGAGTGTCTCTGTCTGTTTGGCTAACGCAACCTTGATGGCATCATTGTCTGGATTGTCGGCAAAAGTCTGCCACATATTGTAAAACTCGGAGAGATCATTTTTAATCCCCACTGCGTTAATCTCTGGAAAATAACTTGAGAGCTCTTCGAGGGTGCGTTTTTCAAAATCACTATACTCTTTATCTGCCGAGACCTCTGTATATCGATCAAAAACAAAGTTGTCAAAAACTCTTTTTATATCCTGAACCTGCACCCCATTGCCAACATTTCCTGGTGCACTTGAAAGCGGTGTTGCGGCACTCATGATAACACGCTGACGAGTGTAGCCCTCATTCTCCGCGTTTACTATATTGTGACCTGTGGTATTGATGCCCACCTGTGCGGCACTCAGTCCGCTGTATCCTATACCAAGAGTATTAAAAAGATTTGCCATTTTATACTCTCACTTCAAGAATTGAGGGATCTTTAGATGCTACTTTGTTGTAGCCTTGCATCTCAGTTGGTACCACTCTTTCTAAAAAACTGTTATAAAGATTGCTCACTACGAGTACAAGTTTTGCATAGTGTTTATTGACTTCACGCAGATTGCTTAGCTCCTCTTTGAGCTGCGCTAAAAGAGTGTGCTGCTCCTCACTGAGTAGTTCTGGAAGTTCTGCTGTAGGGTTTGCACTGATGAGTGAAGCGATCTCATGATCGATCATCGCTTTTTTAGCTTCAAAGCTTTTGAGCTTCTCATCTTTGAGAGAGAGTCTCTCAAACTGTGGATCGTGCTGTGCAGCTCGAATATCCTCTATATCTGCCTTGGTTATTGCAACTAAGTCTTGAAGATCTTTGAGTGCATTTTGCAGGTGATATGAGAGCATAGTAGACCCCTTATTTTGAGTAATTGTTATTTGCGTTTAAAGCAATTCCTGAGCCATTTTTTCTGCGAGCGCATCAAGATCTATCTTGTACTCTCCAGAAGCAATTGAGGCTTTGAGCTGCTCGACTCTGTTTTGTTCACTAAGCTGTGCATTTGGTTTTACTTCAGCTTTTTTTGGCTCTTTTGGTTCATTTGTCGTAGCGTTTATGACACTTCTTGTAGTGGCACTGTTAAATTGTGAGATCATAACTTTTCCTCTGAGCTAAAAGCTCTATATTGTATTAGATCTATATCGACTATTTTCATTTTTTTTCAACTCTAAAAGAGATGATTTTTATCCATTTTTACGACTCAAAAACTCAAAAAGCATCTCTGAAAACCCAAAGCCTCCAGCACTCGCTTTTGCAAGCTCTTCTCTAAACATAGATTTGTAGATTTTATCTCCAGGATCATTCTGCTCTGAGAAGATATTTTTTTCATCTTTCATCGCATCATCCATAAGCATTTTTATGATGACCGACTCAAACGCATCGGTCTGCTCTCTGAGTGCTTTTGCATCTACATTTTTGTTAATGCTAGGGAGTGCTCTATTTTCTGTTGCGTTTATGGCGTTTGCTAAGACTTCCATCTTACATCACCTGTAGCTCAGCCGAGATACTTCCCGCACTCTTCATTGCTTCTAAAATGGAGATGATATCTTTAGGGGTCGCTCCAAGTTTTTGTAAAGACCTTACCAAGTTTGCGACTGTTGTTGTTCCCTCTTTTGTGTAGAGCTCATTTTCGTTGACACCGATGACCATATTGTTATCGACTCTTACAGAACCATTTGGTGCAGAGGGCTGCTTCTCCTCTACTACTTTGATGGTGATGTCACCGTGTGTAAGCATAATGGGCTTAAGCTCAATATCTACACCTGCGACAACTGTTCCTGTGCGCTCGTTGATGACAATCTTGTTTTTTGGCTCATAATACATATCTATCTCTTGCACCTCAGCCAAAAACTCAATCATAGAGCGGCTTGTTGGGCGTTTGAGCTTAATACTTCTTGAGTCGACTGCTACAGCGACTTGTGAGCCATAAAATGCATTGATGGCGTTTTGGACTGCAACTGCATTTTTAAACCCCGACTCTTTGAGTGACAAACTTGCATACTCTTGGTTATACATATCTACTGGAATCTCACGCTCGATGAGTCCACCGCCTAAAACCACTCCAGTCGTTGGGTGTGTTGGGAGTGCTCCTCTTTCGTTTCTTCCACCGATGCTTACACTTCCTTGTGCAAGTGCGTATATCTTTCCATCAACCCCTTTGAGTGGTGTCATAAGCAGTGTTCCACCCTCAAGAGACTTTGCATCTCCTATGGAAGAGACAACAACATCAAACTGATCACCCTGACGAGCAAAAGGTTTCATAGAAGCTGTAACAACCACAGCAGCGACATTTTTAGACTTGATATCTATTGGACGCATATCTATGTTCATAGCTCGAAGCATGTTTGCAATGGACTGAAGTGTAAAACGCGATGTTGTTCCATCTCCTGTTTTTTGAAGACCGACAACCAAAGAGTAACCTATGATCTGATTATCACGCACCCCGACGATACTTGAGACATCAGTAATCTTCGTCGCAAAAAGCGAAGAGAAAAAAAGTAGTAAAAAAAGAAGCTGTTTCATGGCTATTCCTTATCGATACCTCGAAGGTAGTTAAAGGGAAAAAAAGCAAATTCTATTCCAGCTCACTTGAGTGAAGATATGTGAGAGAAGTATTGCCAAACTTTTTAGATTTTTTTATAGTGTATGGTCCAATTGTGTCGGGAATGAGCAGCTGACTCATATGTTCGATGATGATCAATTTTACCAGCTCTTTTGGCAACTGCGCGATGAGTAAGAGCATCTTTTCATAAATGTCTTCCATTCCATCGCGAATACTAAATGGCGGATCAATATAAAAAAATGCACCACTCTGACTCTTTTTGAGTGATGCTATGACTGCGTTTATGTTTACAAACGTGTCTCCGCTCAACACCTCGCAACTCTGCGGATCAGTCTGAGCGATGTTTGTGCGAAGGGCTACGAGTGCATCTCTGTCTCGCTCCATAAAATAGATCTTTTTTGCTCCTCTTGAGAGTGCTTCAAGCCCTATAGAACCGCTTCCTGCAAAGAGCTCCACAAAAACGCTCTCAACAACTTCAAACTGCAACGTATTAAAAAAGGACTCCAAGACTATCGCTTTTGAGCTACGAGTGGTAGTTTTTGATGGAAGCAGGAGTGTTTTGCCCTTAAACTTTCCAGAGATAATCTTTTTGGTAAGCTTTGGACTACTTTTCATAAAAAGCCCGTACTGCTCGCAAAATATTTTGCTGGTATTCGTAGGTGAGTGCTTCGATTCGTTTTTCTAAAATAGAAAAATCCATCGCCTCCTCCTCTTCTTGGGGAAGATCTTGAGCTTTTTGAGCTCCATAAAGCGTTTCATAGCGTTTTTGCAGAGCCAAAATGAGCTGAGACTTAGAGAAGGGTTTTACAAGATCTGCATCTAAATCACTTGAGATATAAAAGCAGCGTTTATCTCCATAGCAGTCGCTATCTTTGACAATAATATCGCACTTTTTGGAGCTGCTAAGATACTTGCTCAAAAAGAGCTCTAATGACTTTTGTAACAGAGGTGACTGACACTCGACAGCTATTTTCATCCCTACTCTCCTTGTAAATAGTGCTCCAAAGTGGAACGTAAATCTTCATCTATATCGCTTCGAGCATACATCCATGCAAGATACGCTCTATCTTCATAGAGTATCTCCTCAAAGTAGCGACCCCTATACTTTCCAAAAGGAATCTTTTGAAGATGGAGTCTCTTGTGACTCAGCGCTATCATCTCAGAATCATTCAATCCAAGCGCATGGTACTCATACAAAAGAGCCACAAAAACCGCATCACTCAAAGCATGATGTGCGACTAAAGCATCTTTGATTCCATAGCGTGAGCAGATCCTTTGCTCTTCTCTATACAGACGCAACTCATAGCGTAAAAACTGCAAAGAAAAACTCTCACAATCCTCCAGAAGATGTCTACTTAAACGCAAGGTGTCAATGATCTCACCCTGCCAAACAAAACCCTGTTTTTGAAGCATTGAAAGATCAAACGCGATGTTGTGTCCAACCAAAATATTTTGAGCTGTGTTGTATTTTTTAAGATACTCATAACACTGCGTTTGCTTAAATTTTTTTGCATCCTTTATCATCTCATTTGTGATGTGGTGGATAGCTGAAGCTTGAGGTGGTATCTTTTTGCCCTCATTTACCAGCGTATATGCAAAAGTATCCTCAAAGAGCATTGCGCAAGCACAAATCTGATCTTGTGGACCCAAACCCGTAGTCTCCAAGTCGAGAAATATTAACATCTTTTGATCTCAATATATTTACAGCGTTGCAAAAGTAGCGCTATAGCAAAAAAGCCACTTATAAGCACTAAAGTATCTACCCATACAATGCTAAAACAAGAGAAAAACGCCACACATACACCTAAAAGATAGAGAGCACTAAAGAGTGCAAGTGTAAGTGCAGCACTTATCCAAATGATGAGGAAAAGAAGCTTGCGAGAAATACGCAAAAGATTTTTTCGTTCTAATTTTTCCTCTTCTGTCTCGCCCTCGCAAACTCTCAAACGCAGCTCTTTTTGAGCAAAACAGTTATAAAAAAGATGCTTGCTACTCAAAAAAAGTGCAAATACAAATGCAAGATGAAAAAGAGGTAAAAACCAAAACAAAAAGATCTCTACAAGTGCATTTTTTATCGCTTCATCCAAAAGTGGCGAGCCCTCTTGCACATAGAGCCAAAGTGTCACTAAAGATGCTAAAGCACCACCCCAGAGAAGAGCAAAACGGAGTGTCTTATAGAGCCAAAAAAACCAGAGTAAAAGATAAAAACGCAGCATTATGCCTCAAAATGCTCAAGCATAAAGTTGTAGTGCTCCAGAGTCATAAAGCTCTTCTCAAAACGGTAGCGGATGATAAACTCAACCACAGACTCCTTAAGCGTCTTCTCAACCGCTTCGGCTCTTCCAAAATATGCCAAAGAGATATTTTTACTTTTGGTTGTTGCGTTTTTATCGTATGCAATTGCTAAAATTTGCAGATATTTTCCCTCTTTGATCTCGCCTAAATTTTCAGCCAACAAGGATGCTCCCGAGAGATTAATGGCTTTAAAGGAGAAGAGAGCTTCAAAGCTAGAGACTTTTTTCTCTATTGCGAGTAGATAGAAGAGCTCTTCAAGTCGCTTGAGGTTCTCTTTGCGTTTGACCTCATAGCCTGAGATTTTTTGTGTGAGATTTTTAAGTCTATCAAGTGCTGAGTGCATCTCTCTCCTTTTAGTAGAAAATTTTTAGCTATAATTTCGCCATGGATTACTTAAAAACGCAGGGTGTTGAAGCCCTTAATGGAACTATTAAAATCTCAGGTGCGAAAAACGCTTCTCTTCCTCTTATTGCTATGTGTATTCTAGCAAAAAACAGAGTCAAAATCACCAATCTTCCACGTGTCGCCGACATAAAAACTATGCTCAAACTCCTCTCAAAACTTGGCTCAGTGTGCGAACAGACAGATGAGTCAGCAACTATTGACACTGCAACCATGAAAGAGACAAAGGCAACATACGACATCGTAAAAACTATGCGTGCTTCTATTCTCGTTCTTGGTCCGATTCTTGCCCGTTTCGGTCACTGTGAAGTCTCACTCCCTGGAGGGTGTGCCATCGGTCAGCGTCCAATAGACTTGCACCTCAAAGCACTCGAGCAGATGGGAGCTACCATTACCATTCAAGCAGGGTATGTGCAAGCATCTGCTCCAGAGGGTCTAAAAGGCTGTGAAATTATCTTTGACAAGATCACCGTCACAGGCACGGCAAATATCGTCATGGCGGCAGCTTTAGCTCATGGTGTCACTACCATCACAAACGCAGCGCGTGAGCCTGAAGTGGTACAGCTTTGTGAGATTTTAGACGCGAGCGGCGTGAGCATTAAAGGCATAGGCACTTCAGAGCTACGCATCCAAGGCACAGGTGGCAAACTCGTTGAGATTGCTCCTTTTCATGTTATTCCAGACCGTATAGAGGCAGGAACATATCTCTGCGCGGCAGCTATTACAAACTCAACACTCACACTCACAGATGTAGAGCCAAAACATCTCGGAGCAGTTCTAGCCAAACTGCAAGAGATGGGATGCAGCTTTACAAATGAGGCGCAAAGCATCACCATTCATCCAGCAAAAGAGCTTAAACCTGTCAAGATTGTTACCCAAGAGTACCCTGCGTTTCCGACTGATATGCAAGCACAATTTGTCGCCCTTGCCACACAAGCAGATGGTGTCTCCATCATTGAAGAGCGTCTCTTTGAGAACCGTTTTATGCATGTGAGCGAACTGCAACGTATGGGTGCTGACATCACACTCAACGGTCACACCGCCACAGTCAACGGAAAAACAAAACTCAGTGGCACAGATGTCATGGCAACAGACCTTCGTGCGTCTTCAGCACTTGTCTTGGCTGCATTAGTTGCAGAGGGTGAGACAAACATCCACCGTATCTATCACCTAGACCGTGGTTACGACTCGCTAGAGAAAAAGCTCGAAGCCGTAGGCGCAAAAGTAGAGCGACTCAAAGAGTAAAGAGACTCTTTGAGTTTAGTTTTAACTCTAATCATAATGTGTCCACATTCTTAAAACTTTTATCACTTTTTCTTCTTCTAGTATTTCATAGACAAGCCTATGCTGCTTGTTTATTCTTCTTGAGATTTTACCTTTTAAGTTTTGTGATAGATATTCAAATTCTGGAGGATACTGAAGCGGGTCTTTTTCTATGACTTGCAAAAGCTCGATGACTTTTGCTTTTAAGCCACTTGATTGGTGTTTTTTCGCATCTTTTTTAGCTTGAGGAGAGAAAAGCAGTTGGTACATGTCACCAATCTAGCTTATCAATTGTTACAAAATTTTCAAGAGGTTCATTAGAGGCGTCTATGATGCTTTGCTCCATCCCATTTATACTTCGTAAATATTCATCATCATTTTTAAATTCAGTCTGGTCCAAAATGGTCACTTCTGATTTTGAAAAATGGTTTAAAAGCCAAAAGAACTTATCACTAATCTTATCATCTATCTTGAGTGTTACTGTCTGCATCGAAAAGCTCCCCATTTAATTGTTGATTTGAAGTATATCATATCTGTTTATTCATTGGTGTTGAATGATTTTTTTAGCTCGCAAGGAATCCAAAACGAGTAAGTCTTCCCTTATTTTTTCTCCTCAAAAATGATCATCTCATACATGCTTCGAGTGGTCACAAGTGATTTTTGCGGTGGGACGGAGTGAGCATTTTTGGCTCTACTCACCTCATGACGTAGCTCAGCCATCTCCTTCTCCATCGCATCCACATTATCTTTTAAACGCAAGATTATATCTACGCCTGCGAGATTTACTCCAAGCTCGCGTGTTAAACGCAGGATGAGTTTTATCTTTTCGATATCTCGCTGTGAATAGAGACGAATGCGCCCATCTGAACGCGATGGTGTTATGAGGTTTTCACGCTCATACTGGCGCAGGGTTTGTGGGTGAATATCTAAAATCTTTGCGACTATGCTTATGAGGTAGACTGGTTCATCATAATTATGCATCACTTACTCCTTTGGTAGTTTGTCTCTCATCGCTTCAACGAGACTTTTATCAAGTGATTCTAGTGGTGGCAAGACGATGTTAGCAACAAGATACAAGTCACCGCGAACTCCTTTTTTACGGTTCATCGCACCCATCTCACGCACACGGAAACGCTGTCCATTTTTTGTATTTTCTGGGATTTTGAGTTTGATCTCTTTCTCTAGTGTTTGTACTGATATCTTCTCACCAAAGAGTGCTGCATAGAGCGGCACATCAAATGTTTTCACCAGATCATCCTCTTCTCGTGTGTACTCTGGGTTTGTTGCGACGTTGATCTTCAAGAAGAGATCCCCCACTCGTCCTCCTTGCGCGTGTCCTTTTCCTTTGACACGCATCTTCTCTCCACTTTTTACACCCGCTGGAATCTTGATGTCAAAACGCTCGCCTTGCACAGAGACGGAGTGTGAGCCGCCTAAGATGGAGACGGCAAAAGGGATGGTCACACTCGTCTCAAGGTCGAGGTTTGGCTCTTGGTGAAAACCACCGCCGCCAAAGCCGCCGCCAAAGCCTCCAAAACCGCCACCGCCAAAGCCACCGCCTGAAAACATCTCACGAAGTATATCCTCCATACTTCCAGCACCCCCATGACTGCGTGAAAAGTCATGAAAGTTTTGACCGCCAAACATCGCGTCGCCGTGCATGTCATACTGCTGTTTTTTCTTCTTGTCGCTAAGAATTTCGTAAGCTGCGTTTATCTCTTTAAACTTCTCCTCCGCGTTTGCATCTTTGTTAACATCTGGATGGTACTGGCGAGCAAGTTTTCTGTATGCCTTTTTGATCTCTGCTTCAGTTGCGTTTTCACTGATTTCTAATGTCTGATATAAAGATTTTGCCATAGTTTTTTCCTGTAAATTTGTTTGGATTATCTAAGCGAAATTGTATCACAAGAGTTGAGTCTATGTCAATCAAGGTTTAAAAAGAATTGTCATTACTAAAGCGAAAAGAGTGATGTAAATTCGAGGCGCATAACGAGGAAGTGCACTCATGTGCATGACGAGTGAAGCAATGAAGATCTAGGCTAAAGCCTGATGCAGTATTTCACTAAATGAAATACTGTGCATGCGCCGCTATTTTGATTTTTAGTGTAGGAAGTGGCGGACATTTGAGAAGTAAAGACTCATCCCAAACTCATTGGCCGCTTCGATGATCTCCTCATCTCTGATACTTCCGCCAGGTTCGATGACATTTTTCACACCCGCCGCCGCTGCTGCGTCTATGCTATCGCGAAATGGAAAAAACGCTTCGCTTGCGAGTGCCGCACCTGTGACGTCAAGCCCCATCTCTTTGGCTTTTTTGAGTGCACACTGGCTTGCATCCACACGACTCGTCATTCCCATACCCACGGCTACCATCGCCGCGTTTTTGACGTAGACGACACAGTTTGATTTTGTAAGGCTGGCTACTTTATAAGCGATCTCAAGATCTTTCATCTCCTCGGGCGAGGCTGCATTTTTACTCATGAGCTTCGCGTTTGCCACCTCATCATCACCTACTCTATCCGCGTCTTGATAAACAAATCCGCCATCGATGTGTTTAAAATCTTTTTTGTCATTGGCGAGCACTAGTTTGTCGCTCCCCATCTCAAAGAGTTTGATGCGTTTTTTACTCTCAAATACCTCTTGCGCCTCAGGAGTGATGCGTCCAGCGATAATAACCTCTAAAAAGATCTCGTTCATTTTTTCAGCTAGCTCTTTTGTCACTATGCCATTGACCGCGACAACCCCGCCAAACGCAGATACAGGGTCACACTTTAGCGCTTCTGTGTAAGCCTCTAGGAGTGAATCTTTGATGGCAAAACCACAAGGGTTTCCATGTTTTGTGATACACACGGCGTTTGCGTCTCCAAACGCGGAAGCGATTTTTACCGCGCCACTTAGGTCGTTAAGATTGTTAAAACTCGCCTCGCCCTTGAGTGTTTTGAAGTTGTTTGAGTAGTGCTTGTCAAACTCATAGAGTGCACCTTTTTGGTGAGGGTTTTCGCCATAACGCGTATCCATCACTTTATTTCCAACTACAAACTGCTTCTCTCCAAAACCATCATTAAATCGCTCGTTCATGTAGTTGGCTATCATCGAGTCGTAGGCTGCGGTGTGTTCATACGCTTTTATCATATAACCACGACGGAACTCTTTAGTGTTTTTCTCATTCTCGATGGCGTCAATCACCTCAGCATAATCTTCCACATTTGTCACAATGATGACCGAGTCAAAGTTCTTTGCCGCACTTCTCACCATCGCTGGTCCGCCGATGTCGATGTTTTCAATGATCTCTTCAAAATCATCCGTCTTCTCAATCGTCTCTTTAAACGGGTAGAGATTGACACAAACAAGGTCTATAGACTCAACACCAAGCTCACGCGCTTGGTCAAGGTGCGACTGCTTGTCACGACGGTGTAAGATGCCTCCATGCACATAAGGATTGAGCGTTTTGACGCGACCCTCAAAGCACTCTGGAAACTTTGTCACCTCATCTATCTCTATGGCGTTTATGCCAGATTCAAGGAGTTTTTTGTATGTTCCTCCAGTTGAGATGATCTCATAACCATTCTTTACCAATGAGTTACAAAACTCAACTACACCTGTTTTATCGCTGACACTTACCAATGCTCTCTTTGCCAAAAGCTATCCTTTTTTTTCGTGAAAATTGTACGAGATTTTAGCCAAAGCGAGTTTATATAATGGTAAAATTAAGCAAATTTTGGGAGAAAAAACGATGAAAAACATAGCCATAATCTGCTCAGGCGGTGACGTCTCAGGGATGAACCCAGCCATAAAACACTTCGTAGAGTATGCACTTAAAAAAGGCTTGCAGCCCTACTTCGTATATAACGGCTACGAAGGGCTCATAGATGACGACATTGCGGCGGTAAGCTACAAAAATGTCGCAGGCATCATCACAAAAGGAGGCACTATCATAGGGAGTGCCAGAAGCAAACGCTTCATGTCTGCAGAGTCTAGAGTCATAGCCAAAGCAAATCTCGACAAACGCGACATCACAAGCCTCATAGTCCTTGGCGGAGATGGCTCGTTTCGCGGACTTGATCTCTTCTACAAAGAGCACGGTGTGGCGTTTTGCGGCATTCCTTCAACCATAGACAATGACATTTATGGCACAGAGTATTGTCTAGGAGTCGATACCTCACTCAACATCATCAGGGGTGCCATTGACGCCATTCGTGATACGGCATCCTCGTTTAGAAGAGCTTTTGTCATCGAGACCATGGGAAGAAACTGCGGCTACTTAGCTCTCATCTCGCACCTCACCTCAGGCTCCGAGCTCTGCCTCATTCCCGAAAAAGTGTACGATTTGCGAGAGTACGAAGCGGCGTTTAGGGAGCAGATAAAAAATGGCAGAAGCTACTTCATCGCCATCGTCTCCGAGGGTATCAAAGAGAGCTCGCAAAGCGTGGCTGATTGGTTTGAAGAGAGGCTTGGAGTAGAGGCAAGAGTCAGCGTGCTCGGACACATCCAACGCGGCGGCAACCCAAGCGTGTACGACAGACTCATGGCGTATAAGTTTGTAAACCATGCCATCGATGCACTCACAGATGGCGAGACAAACGCGGTCGTCTGCTACACAAAAGCAGGCTTTGCATTAAAGAGCATTGAAGAGGTGACATCGCAAAGCAAAACGCTTGACGCGGAACTTTTGGCGCTATTGTAGAAAAAATAGATGCGAGTCTTTATTGGCAACACTCATCATCACTCTTTGTACATTTATATGTTTTGCATTTGCTAAGGTTTTTTACTTTTTTTTCACCTTGTTATACAAAGGCATCACATCAGGCAACGCGGCTTCTATCTTAGCAATGCGTTTTGCCGTATCTGGGTGTGTGGAGAAGTACTCTGGCGTTTTTTTCGCACCCTTTTCTAGAGCGACAAACTTCTTCCAAAATGTTAGGGCGGCGGCTGGGTTGTAGCCCGCCTTTGCCGCAAGGACAAGCCCTATGTGGTCAGCTTCGTACTCTTGCGTGCGCGAGTATGGCAAGATGACGCCTAGCTGCGACGCCACCCCAAATGCTTGCATGACAAGCTCCGTGTTTTGAGCACTCACCCCTTTAGCTCCAAGACCAAGCTGCAAAAGTCCTCCTCCCACGCTTGCGAGTTTTCCGCTACTCATGCGCTCCGCTCCATGACGAGCAAGTGCGTGTCCCACTTCGTGAGCCACCACCGCCGCGAGCTCATCATCGCTGGACATAAAAGGCAAAATGCCCGTGTAGACGAAGACTTTGCCCCCTGGAAGCACAAAGGCATTTGGTGTTTTTGCATCCTCTATGAGGTAAAACTCCCACTTGTAGTTACTCTGCCCAGAAGCCGCGGCGACTCTTTTGCCAACACGCTCAAGCCGCTCTATCTGCTTGGTGTCTTTGCTGCGTTTTGAGGTGGCGAGTATCTCTTTGGCGGCATCGCTTCCAAGTGCCATCTCTTTGTCGTGATTCATAAAGATCATCTGACTTCGTCCCGTAATGGGCGCTTTTGAGGCACAACTCGTAAAGATGAAAAGGAGTAAAAATGAGAAGAAAAGTGATCGCGTCATAAAAACCCTCTGCGTTTAAAAGTCAAAAATTATATCATACTCAAGAGAGATCGTAAGATTTTTTAGGATACTCAAACGCCACAAACACAGCGTTTTCTGGGCTAATGTCGCAAAAACGCTCACATG
>CAZJRG010000033.1:0-15590 GCA_964548435.1 uncultured Sulfurimonas sp.
AGGACCGGTCGTCTGTTCTCAGCATAGCGAATTCCAAAATCCCAGCATCTTTTTTTGTACATAAAGCCTATGCTTGCACTCTTTTGCTCTTGTGATTCGAGATCATAATTGTAAAACGCCAAAAATGAGTAGTTTTTATTGTAATCATAGGTGGCGTTTGATGTAAAGTAGTTTGCATAACGCTGTGGACCGCTTACGAGTTCATTCAGTGTATCTTTATAGAGATGTGAAAGTGAGAGGTTCGCTCCGTATTTGTTAAATGTAAGTGTGTTAAATATCTTTGAAAGAGTCTGAGCATCATAGTTGTAAAAGAGATTGTTGTAGAGGGAGAGATAGCTTGTTACTCTAAGTTCAAGCTCATTTTCTAGCTCACCAAGATCGTTTTTACTCTGGTTGTCGCTGATGTTTTGAGCAACTCTATGAAATAAGATTTGCTCTGATGTGTTGTCATAAAGATACTGCATAAAGTCTAGCTGTACAGAGTCCTTAAAGTCCTTAAGAGAGTAGAGATCATATTGCTCTTGGCTTGTTACATTGAGATCTTCGTAGAGTTCATAAAAACCACTTTTAGCTTCTGTACCGTACTTATTGTATGTCACACCAAAACCGATGACATGACTTACATCTTCATAGCCTCGTGCAAGCTGCGTCGATGCTGAGAAGGTGTGATGGTTGCGTGCGAAGTAACCATTCTCATAAATCTCATCAGGTTTTGGTATCTGCTCTTCACCTCTAAACGCAGAGTGCTGCATATATATATTTGTTTTATAAGAGAGATTAAGGTACTCATCAAAGAGTGCGCTTTGAAGTGTAACAGGTAGGTTGATGTCTGTTTGGAGTGCATTTGTATTTATATTTCTTTGAACATTAGTTGACTGCACATCTAAAGAGTAGAAGAGGTGATCGTCTAAAAAAGTGTTGAGATAGCTATGGTAGTGTAAGGTTGGGAGCTTTTGTAATGTATTGTCGTTACTTGCTAATGTGAGGTCTTGATAGTATTTTAAATAGGCTCCAAAGTAGTGGTTTTCAGTGTCATAAAAGATGTTGGCACGTGAAAGAATTTGTCTGGAGGTGTATTGATTCTCTATATTGTTGGCACTAAGGTTGATGTAGTCGACATCATTCATGTAGCCTGCATCTATATAGATTCCAGATTGTCCGCTGTAGCTCTTTTTGAACCATTGGTTGACAAAGTCATCACTGTTGTATTTGAGACTATATCCATAATGTGAATCGTTTTGGAGTCTGTTCTCCAAGAAGTAGTCGCGTTTCTCATTAAAGAAGCCGCCGCTGATTTCGCCTTTTGATTTTGCTGTGTCTACAAAACGCAGTGTTGAGTAGAGACCCTCTCCACGTGCAGTTCGTATTTGTGGGCGTAGCTCCAAATCCCACCAGTTTTGTTCGGCTATGTAGATGGGTTGTTCATAATAAAAACCCTCTTTGGCTGAGAGTCCAAGTTGTGGAAGCAAAAGACCCGTTCTTCTTGTTGTATCAAGCGAGTAGCCAAAATAGGGTGTGTAGATGACTGGAATGTCCGCAATGTAGATTCTGGCGTTGTAGATATTCATCCATTTTGTCTGCGTGTTGTAGTCTGAAGAGGTAAAGTCTATGCTCCAGATAGGATCTATGGGATCGCAGCCGCTGAGTGTTCCAGAGAGTACATCAACATCACTCTCTTTAGTTTGTCCTTGGTTGGCACTAAGCCAGAGTTCACTCTCTCGATCGAGCATATAAAATGGACGGAAGAGACGCTCTTTTTTGGCGATATTGAGTTTGGCATATTCGCCGAGTATCTTGTAGCTTTTGCCCTTATTTACACGAATACTCTCATAGAGCTCAAGATCACCTGTGGCTTTGTTGTACTTTGCTCTTTGTGCACTCAAGATGTAGTCCTCATAGAGTACACTTACTCCATCTTTTGCGGTAACAATATTATCTTGAGTCTGCATCCACGAGGCATAGATCTTTACTTTTTCATTTTCATTTTCATTTGCAAAGATGCTCAGTACGGCAAAGAGTAAGATAAAGAGGGTTTTAAGCATTTACAACCAAAGTTTTTGCTGTTTTATCGTGCCAGCCTTGACGCGAAGGATCAAATATTGCCCAGAGAAATCCAAGATAGAAAAGGAGTTCACCAATCACACGAAATGTGGCACGATTGAGCGAGACGAGAACATTTGGATTTTGAAGAGTAGCGATCTCAATCACACGAATTTTAGCGATAATCTTTCCGAGTGTCGCACCATATTGCATAATAAAAAAGCTCTGATAGATGATTTTCATTGCAATAAACTCTAAGATGAAACTGTTTGTTACAGAGATAAGCTCCTCTATGGTTTGTGCACTTACAAAGGCATCCCAGAGTGCTATCATGAGAATGAGCGAGAGTAACATCTCATCTACAAAAAACGCCAAAGAGCGTTTAGAGATGGAAGCAAGAGTGAGCTCTTCGCGGTGGAGAAGGTTTTCTATCTCTTCATTCAATGTATGATCCTAAAGTGCTTGATAAGCGATGTCGGTTCTGAGTTTTTTACCAGCAAAGTGAACTTGACCGCATCGCATGTATGCTCTGTCTCTTGCTTGTTTGATGGTATCGCCTAGACCTACACAGACTAAAACGCGGCCTCCGTCTGCATACAAAATGCCATCTTCTTTACTCACTCCCGCAAAAGAGATGTGCGTGTTTTGTGCTATCTCTTCGTGGTGGACTTCATCGACTATGATCTCTGCTGGAGTAGAGCTTCCAAAGGGATAGTTTTTGCTTGCCATAACGACACCAACGGCATACTGCTTTGAAAACTCGACTTTTATTTCGGAGAGTCTATTAGTCGCTGCTTTTAAGAACATATCGCTCACGCTTGAGGTCATAAGAGGCATAAGAATCTCGCACTCAGGATCTCCAAAACGCACATTAAATTCAAGCGTGATTGGCTCGCCTTTTACAACCATGATGCCGATGAAGAGCACGCCTTCAAAAGGAGCACCCTCGTTTTGCATCCCATCAAGTGTTGGGCGAATGATGCGATCTTTTACTTTTTGATAGAGAGTCTCATCAACAAGTGGTGTTGGAGCATAAGCACCCATACCGCCCGTGTTTGGTCCTTCGTTGTTGTCGAGAAGGCGTTTATGGTCTTGCGCGGCTGGAAGTAAGATGTAGTCTTTGCCATCGCAAACGGCAAACATAGAGAGCTCATACCCATCCAAAAACTCTTCAACAATTATCTTCTTACCTGCATCGCCAAAGGATTTACCGCTGAGCATCTCAGAGATAGCCACTTTTGCCTCATCATGGCTTTGGGCTATGATGACGCCTTTGCCGCCACATAAGCCATCTGCTTTAACAACTATAGGTGCGCTAAGGGAGTTGGTAAACTTAAACGCAGCCTCAATAGAGTCTGTTTCAATGTAGCGAGCGGTTGGGATATTGTACTTTGCGAGAAAGTTTTTCATGTAGACTTTCGAGCCTTCAAGCTGCGCAGCCTCTTTGCTTGGTCCAAAGATAGTGAGTCCATGAGATTTGAAGATGTCCACCACACCATCTACAAGCGGTGCTTCTGGTCCTACTATGGTAAGCTCTATGTCGTTTGCTTTTGCAAATAGTGCAAGCTCGTTGTAATCTTTGATATTTAAATTTGTTCCTAAATCACTCGTCGCACCATTGCCTGGTTGAAAAAAAAGTTCGTGTGCAACTTGTTCTTTACTGATTGCACGGGCTATTGAGTACTCGCGACCACCATTTCCTAAAATCAAAATCTTCATAGAGTGCTCCAAAGTAGTTAAAAAAATGAGAAGTGATTATACAAAATTGTTACTTGATTTAATTTGAGAGAGAAGAAGTGTCCGAGTAATCGTCGTACAATAGGCTTGGTTCTAAAAGCCTAAATTGGGTGAAGAGAGAGCATTCTAACGGCGACACCTTCTCGGTACTTCTCATACCTCAAACGAAGGCACCGACACACGAAATGTCTACTAGTTCACGCTATGAATATGTAGAACCCTCATATGTGTAGTGACACGAGTTACTCAGATCTAAATTATACACATTTTTTCTTTTAGAAGAGCTAAATTACTCCCACTCAATAGTCGCAGGCGGTTTACTTGAGATATCATAAACGACACGGTTGATGCCATCAACTTCGTTGATAATACGGCGAGAAATACGCTCTAAAAGATCGTGTGGAAGATGTGCAAAAGTTGCTGTCATTCCATCTACCGCCTCGACTACTCTCACACAGACTGTGTTGTCGTAGGTGCGGTTGTCACCCATAACGCCAACGGATTTGACATTGAGCAGTACGGCAAATGCCTGCCATGTTTTTGCATAGTAGCCACTTGCTTTGAGCTCATCAAGCAGGATCACATCGGCTTCGCGAAGGAGATTTAAGTCTGGAACATTCACATCTCCCATGATGCGAATGGCAAGTCCTGGACCAGGAAATGGGTGACGGTTGATCATCGACTCTGGAAGCCCAAGCTCTAAACCGATTTTACGTACTTCATCTTTAAAGAGTTCTCGAAGTGGTTCAATGAGCTCAAAATCCATCCAATCAGGCAGACCCCCGACGTTGTGGTGTGACTTTATAACCTCAGATGGACCGTTAACGGAGATAGACTCTATAACATCTGGGTAGAGTGTTCCTTGTGCCAAAAACTTGATACCATCATGTTTTTTTGCCTCTTGTTCAAAGACTTCTATGAAGGTGTGACCGATGATTTTACGCTTCTGTTCTGGATCACTTATACCTGCTAAACGCGAGAGAAAAAGTTCACTTGCATCTGCGACAACAAGAGGCGCTTTGAGGTTGATTTTAAAGATCTCTTCGACCTGTTCTCTCTCACCCTTGCGCAATAGACCATTGTCAACAAAGACAGGAATGAGCTGATCGCCAATAGCTTCATAGAGCATTGCAGCGACTACTGAGCTGTCAACACCACCACTTAAACCACAAAGCACTTTGCCAGTGCCTACTCTTTCGCGTATGATTCTGATTTGCTCTTTTAAGAAGTGCTCCATTTTCCATTTTTCAGTAACACCGCAGATGTTTTTTGCAAAGTTGCGAAGCATCAAGTATCCCTCTTCAGAGTGCTGAACCTCTGGGTGATACTGCATCGCGTAGACACGTTTTTCTTCATTTGCTATAGCTGCATAAGGTGAGTTTGCAGACGTTGCAATAGGTGTGAAGCCCTCAGGAAGCACGTCTACTTTGTCAGAGTGGCTCATCCATACAACACGGCCATCATCGCAGTCAGCTAGAAGTGGAGACTCTTTTTCTATTTTAAGCTCGGCTTTTCCATACTCGTGATGTGAGGAGCGAATAACACTTCCACCAAAATCTACGGCTATTCTTTGCATTCCGTAGCAGATACCAAGAACAGGAATTCCCATCTTGTAGACACCTTGATCAACCTCATAAGCATCTTTGTTGTAGACTGAAGATGGACCTCCACTGAGGATCACACCTTTTGGGTTTTTGGCTTGAATATCTGCAACTTTAGTGTGGTAAGGAAGAATTTCACAATAGATTTTATCTTCGCGTAGACGTCTTGCGATGAGTTGGGTGTATTGAGAGCCAAAATCTAAAACGATGATGCTTACATTTGTCATGATGGTGCCTTTGTGTAAAAGTAATGAAGTTTAAAAAATTGTAAAAGGATACCAAAAACAAGATTAATTTTTGATTTTTGTGGTGGCTGCGTTTGAAGGATCAAACGCAGTAAAGAGGCTTTTTAGTAGAGTTTTAGAACTTCAAACTGCACATACCAAATAGCGATAGATACGATGTAGCCTATAAGGATGGTCCATGCATGTTTCATGTGTGAACCAAATGTGTAGATACCGTGGAGTCTTCCCATAACTCCTACACCTGCAGCCGAACCAAAAGAGATAAGACTTCCCCCGATTCCCGCAGTGAGTGTTACAAGAAGCCACTGCTCAACTCCCATCTCAGGAGAAGATTTTAAGATAGCACTCATAACAGGTACATTGTCTATGATGGCTGAGATGAAACCGACACCAATGTTTGAAACGGTTGGTCCAAATGCAGTGTAAAGATCGTGAATGTAGTGTAAAAATCCTAAAAAGTGGAGTGCTCCAACAGCGGAAAGAATACCGAAAAAGAAAAGCAGTGTATCGTTTTCTACTTTTTGCATATTGACAAAGATGTTAAAGCTGTTTTTACCAGTTTTTGTAAGTTGTATGGAGTAGAGTTTTAGAAGTGCCATACCAAACATCATACCCCACATCGCAGGGAAGTGGAAAAACTGGTGACCTAAAACAGCCATAGTAATTGTCGCTGCTCCAAGATAAGCCACAGTCATACCGCCATCTGCAACAACTGGTTTTACCTCTGTAGAAGCATCAAACGCAGGTTCTCCTTTTGGAACAGACATGCTGAGTAAAAATGCAGTGACAAGCCAACCGATGACAGAAGCAGGGAAGAGGTATAAGAACTCTACAAAGCTCGCTTTGCCTGCTGCCCATGCCATAAGTGTTGTAATGTCACCAAATGGAGACCAAGCACCTCCTGCATTTGCAGCGACGACAATGTTGATAGCTCCTGGAACTAAAAACGCAAGATTTTTCTTGTCAATAGTAAAGAGAACCGTTGAGAGAATGAGTGCAGTTGTGAGGTTGTCGGCAACTGGAGAGATGAAAAATGCCAAAATACCAGTGAGCCAAAAGAGTTTTTTGTAGGAGTAACCTTTGGAGACAAGTTTGTACTTCATAAGATCGAAAACACCGCGTTCGATAAGTGTCTCGATGAATGTCATAGCAACAAGCAAGAAGAAGAAAATCTCAGCAATTTCAAGTATGAGATGTTCAAGCTCATTATGGAGTGCATCAGGGTTCATACCATTGATTGCATGGTAGATACCGATGAGCATAAACATAAAAGTTCCTGCAAAAAGTGCAGGTTTTGCTTTGTTTACCTCATACTTATCTTCTGTGGCTATAAAATAGTATGCCACAATAAAAACGAAAAGACTAAGCCAACCTACCCATGTTGTTGCTAAATTTATATCTGACGCTGCATGTGTTGCAGCTTCTACTAACGAACTTTGTTCCATTAATCCTCCTTAAGTATCGTATGCACTCCAACAGACTGCTCTCTGGCGAGGCTAGAGAGAACGATCTCTCTTGCTGTGAGTAAACGAAATTTGAGTAGTTTACCTATATTTTCTTTTAAAAGAGCATTAATCTGTTCTAAGGCTGCGTTTAAACCACTTTTTGTTTTGACAATGGAAACATTTTGCCACATTAACTCTCTGAGTGCATTTTTTTTGGCTTTGTCATCTTTCATACTCATCACTTCATTTGAGAGCGTGAAAGTGAGCTCTTGTTTTTCACTTGTGTCTGTAAGAATACTCTGTACCGCTCTTGAAGCAAAGACAAGACCTTCTAAAAGAGAGTTTGAAGCAAGTCTGTTCGCTCCATGAACACGTGTAGAAGCCGCTTCGCCGACAACATAGAGATGCTTCACGCTAGGAACACGTCCGTGGAGGTCACTTTTAATTCCTCCTATGGCATAGTGAAACGCAGGAGATATAGGTACTCGCTGTGTTGGAACATTGTAGCCCAGAGCTTGAAGGTTTTGAAAAATATTTGGAAAGCGGTGTGTGAAATAGGTGTACTCAAAGTTTGCACAGGAGAGATAAACTCCAGATCCTGTTTTTTTCTTGTAGTCATAGATGGCTTTACTGACAATATCGCGTGAAGCGAGTTCGCCTCGTGGATCGTAATCAAACAAAAAGCGTCTTCCCTCTTCATCTTCTATGGTAGCTCCTTCGCCACGCAAAGCTTCAGTGAGGAGCATTTTTTGAGCATTCGCACTGTTGACAAACACCGTTGGATGAAACTGATTCATCTCCATGTTCTCTAGCTCTATGCCTTTCATGATGCAAAGCCCTTGCATATCAGCACTGATACAAGGTGCATTCGTGTGGTAAGCGAACAAAGAGCCAATCCCACCACTAGCGATGATAACATCGCGTGCATAGACATTACGACTCTCACGATGATCTAAAATAGTCACACCATAGCAAACGCCATCTTTGATGAGTAGATCGACGACTCTGGCATCACTGAGGAGTGAATGGTCGTTTTGTTGGAGTAAAAAGTAGTGAAGATATCTTCCCGTAGCATCGCCGCCAGCATGCAAAATACGCTCACAAGAGTGGGCGGCTTCTTTAGTGTAGAGGAGATTTCCCGCTTCATCCTTGTCAAACTCAAAACCATGAGTGATGATGTCGTCTATAACAGAGCGTGAGTTTTTGCTCAAAACATCAACAGCCTCTTCGCTGCAGAGTCCATCACCTGCATTTAGGGTGTCTTGTATATGAAACGGTATGTCTGCCTCATCGCGTGCAAGAGCGACACCACCTTGTGCATAAAAGCTATTACATTTAAATGTCTCGCGTTTATTGATAATAAGGACTTTTTTCTCTTTTGGAAGCTTCATCGCGGCATAGAGTCCTGCGACTCCCGCACCAATTATTATTACATCGTATTGTGTCATCTCTTTGCTACTTTAAATTATTGTTTTTTTAAGATGAACTTGGCGTTTGCATCTTCGTCTATCGTTTTTTCTTCTTCATAGTACGGAGGGGCTTTGTATCCACAGCCGCTGTGACTTAACAAAAACATCGCTATAATAAGCCCATGAAAAATGCCAGTCAGATAATTGTTACGCTTCAAAATCAACCCCAATATAAAAGAATTTTGCAGCATAAATGTGTAAAAAAACTCACATCCGTTTTGCTGCCAGCTATTCAAAAGAGTATCAAGTACGGTTATGTCAAAGAGTCAAAACTTCACTTTGTAACCGCCGCAACACTCGATAAATATGACAGGGATAATATTATAAACACTATTAAAACGATTTTAAATGGCAAGATGATCCAGATCAATGAAAATCTCATTGAGTGTGTAGATTTGGACATCCAAGATGTAGTGGTACGTGTCGATCACAAGCCTCAACATAACTTTACACCCTACACTACAAACGCAGATATGCTCTTCTACTCAGAGAGATCAAAAGGTGAGTTTGATATTTGCGTACAAGATCCTAAGCTTGGAGCACTCCTTTACGAGATCCAATCTATCATCAAAGAGCGAATATGACACTTTTAGAGACGATTGGACAGCTCCCACACTCTGCTGGAATCTATGAGTATTTTGATGTAAAGGGGAGACTCTTATATGTTGGAAAAGCAAAAGATTTAGCCAATAGGGTCAAAAGCTACTGGAGTTTTACACCCCATTTGCGACCAAGTGAGCGTGTCAGTTTGCGTATCAAGAAGATGTTGGAACAGACACACTCTTTAAACTATATTGTTGTCAAGAGTGAACATGACGCACTCATCTTAGAGAACTCTTTGATTAAGCAGCTTAATCCTAAATACAACATACTGCTACGCGATGATAAAACATACCCTTACATCTACATAGATCACTCCGAGCCTTATGCACGTTTTGATATTACTCGAAAAGTGATTGCTTCGCAGCATGTTGAGTATTTTGGTCCTTACTCGGTTGGTGCACGAGAGATACTGGGTGCAATTTATGATCTGTGTAAGCTTGTTCAAAAGAGGTCGTGTTTAGGATCTAAAAAGCTTTGTCTCTACTATCAGATAGAGAAGTGCTTAGGTCCTTGTGAACTCCCCATAACGCAAGAGCGCTACCAAGAGGAGATAGCACTCGCCACATCACTCATAAAAAACAAAAGCATACTTATCGCAAGGCTTCAAGAGAAGATGCTTCTCTATGCAGAGGAGCTGCGTTTTGAAGAGGCGGGTGAGTTGCGTGATGCAATTGAGAAGATAGGTCGTTCTGAAATAAAAAGCGACATAGACTTTGCAAGTGAGGAGTCGTATGACATTTTTGTGGTGACTCTTGCACAAAAACGCGGTGTGATAGTGCGTATCTTTATGCGACATGGAAAGATCGTCTCCTCTTCGCATGATTTTATAAACAGCGAAGAGGGTTTTGATCTCAACGAGATATATTCGCGCTCTTTGGTGGATTACTATAAAGAGGAAAAACCACCTATAATTGCCCCTATTTTGGTAGGTGAAGATTTTGAAGACAGGGAGTTAATTGCTGCACACCTAAGTGTTGTTTTTGAGAAAAAAGCAGATATATCTGTAGCTAAACGTGCTAAACGCAAGACTCTTATTGATTTGGCTCGTTTAAATGGTGAAGAGCTCCTTAAAAAGGAGATAAACAGAGGCGACACCCCTGTGCTTGAAGAGATACAAAAACTTTGCGAGCTTGAAAAACTTCCAAGAAGAGTTGAGGTGTTCGACAACTCACATATGAGCGGTGCTGCAACTGTAGCAGCAATGGTGGTTTGGGAGGATGGAGCTTTTCATAAAAAGTCTTATCGAACCTATCATCTGTTAGCAAAAGATGAGTATGCACAGATGAGAGAGACACTTACAAGAAGAGTAGAGAGTTTTGCAAAAAATCCTCCTCCCGATCTTTGGGTGCTTGATGGGGGAGATACTCTACTGCGTTTAGCCCTGCAGATTTTAGACTCTTGTGGCGTTTATCTTGAAGTGATTGCTATAGCAAAAGAGAAAGTTGATGCCAAAGCACACCGGGCAAAAGGGAGTGCGAAAGATATCATCTATACAAAAGAGCAGATGCTTAAACTCTCTTCAAGTGACAAGAGATTGCAGTGGGTGCAAAATCTTCGGGATGAAGCCCATCGAGCTGCTATTAATTTTCATAAAAAAACAAAACTCAAACAGGACCAAGAGAGTAAACTTCTTGGGCTTCATGGCATTTCACAAGCAAAGATTAAAAAACTTTTGGCACATTTTGGGACATTTGAGGCATTACGTCGTGTTGATCTTGCAGAGCTTAGAGAAGTTTTAAATGAAAAAGATGCACAAACAGTTAAAAATTTTTATAAATAAGTTTTTTTTTCAGTGGATTATGATATATTTGTGATGACTTAGTTTGAGAAGTATAAGGTTTTTTAATGAATAAAATAGTTCCGATAGACGAAGAGTACATGTTTAATGATGGTGTGATCATCAGTCAGACCGATGATAAAGGTGTCATTACTTATGCAAATCGACTCTTCTGCGAAGTTTCAGGTTATAGTGTAGATGAGCTTGTTGGGAAGCCTCATAATCTCATTCGTCATCCAGATATGCCAGGTGCAGTTTTTGGCAGAATGTGGGATACAATCAAAGGAGGACAGGTCTGGAATGGACTTGTCAAAAACCTTCGAAAAGATGGACGTTTTTACTGGGTAGATACAGAGATACTTCCCGTTAAAGATGAAGAGAGTGGAGTTGTCACAGGCTATATAGCAGCACGAAAAGTTGCATCTCGAAAAGATATTCAAGAAAATGAGGCCCTCTACAAAAAGATGCTTCAAGATAGAGCATAGGGGGCTATAGAGATGTTACTATATAGTGCAAGCAAAGAGTTTGTAGGAATAGATGAGAAAGATCTCAAGACTTTAGGTTTTAAAGATTTTCTTGCTTTACGCCATGAAGTTGAAGATTTCGCAGACCTTTTTGTAAAAACACCAGGGCACATACATAACTTCAAACATGTTCATTGGATAGACTTTATAGTCTTTTCTGAATCCAATGAAGAGTTTAACGTCGTCATTCATGCAAATGCAAAAAACTTTAAAGCAAAAATCACCATTGAGTCTCTCTACCTCAATCAAACGCCATCTTTAAAATCGTATGCGGTTTACCTTAACAACTTAAGAGAACTCACTAAAAAAGAGAGTGAAAACATCTCTGCTGATGTTGCACATAGACCCTCAATAAGAGCTGTAACAACTCAATCTATACCAGAGCCAGAAGAAGCACCAAAAGAGCTCTATACACCTTCTCCAAAAGTAGAACCTACTCCGACAAGCATACAGATTGACCCTTATGAAACACCTCTGGATGTCAATTTTGATGATGAGGATGAAATAGAGATACCAACAAAAGTAGTGTCATCACCAGAACCATCACCACAGGCTACTCTGCAAGAGGCTCCAAAACAAGAGCCTTTAGTGCAAACACCCACAGCGGTTACTCCAGTCGCTCCTAAAGTAGTACCACAAGATCAAGAAAGTTTTGACAATGGGTATATTTACGATCCTCATGTTGCCTCTCAAGAGCTTGGACTCCCACTTGATCTTATTGAGGAGTTTATTCAAGATTTTATACTCCAAGCAAAAGAGTTTAGAAGCGGTATTTACAATGCTCTTGATGCTTTAGAGTTTGATCAGGTCAAAATCCTCTCTCACAAACTCAAAGGAGTTGCAGCAAATCTTCGCATTGAGGATGCATTTGAAGCACTCAGCGTGGTCAATACCTCACACGATATCAATGCCATTAAAGAGCATCTTGAGCTCTTCTATAAAATCATCGCTAAACTTGCAAAAGAGGAGCTCATTGCTGAGGAGGAGTCTTTTGTGCAAGAAGAGGTTGGTAGAGTTTTAGAGGATGAAGATGAGTATGTAGTGGCGTTTAAGGAGGAGACTCCTGATACGCAAGCACTTTACATAGATGATGCTCAAGTACCTCAAAAAATAGAGATCGCCGAGCTTGCAGATGATGAATTTACAAGTTCTGATGTTGATTTTGGCAAACTTGATGAAGAGCTAAAGAGTATTGAGGATTTAGGACTTCTTGAGCTTGATAGTCTTGCCCTTGATCCAGAAGTGGCGCTAGAACTTGAAGAAGAAGCACTCTATGATCAAGCTCCAAAAATTAGCTACTCCAAAGAGAGTGTTGCAGCTGAGATTGGACTAGATGCTCACAGTTTTGCAGAACTTTTTGATGATTATGTTGAGGAGTCAAAGTCAATACTCTCGCATATCAAATCAGCTGCTGTCTCTGGAGATTTTGTCACCTGTTCTCATGAAGCAGTGAAACTTCAAGGTATGAGTGACAACATGCGAGTGTATGGATTTGAGAGTGAGCTTGCAGTGATGATGAGTTCAGATCAAAGAGATGAAATTGTAAATGCTGCCAACAGCGTTTCGACAATGATTTTAGATATATCAAAGTGAGGGTGTGTGTATGCAGTTAGGACTAAAAAATAGGCTAAGACTCATAAGTCTTTTTCCGATTGTCATTCTATTTTCTATTACGAGTTATTTTGTTTACAACTCTTTTGAAAACTACAAAGCAGCTGAGTCGCTTCAGAGTAAGCTCTCTCAGAACAGACAACTCAATGAGCTCGTAAATAACATTGCAAGAGAACGCGGTATGACCGTTATGTATCTTGGAAACTCTTCTAAAAACACTTATAAATCACTACTTAAACAGAGAGTGGTGGTGGATGGAAAAGAGCAAGCATACATTAGCTATGCAAAGAGTAAAGCGGCACTCAAAAAAGATCAAGAGCATGTTGAGACCTTGATGGCGCTTATGGCGCAGATCAAAGATGCTAGATCTTTAGTCGATACTAACGCCACAAGCTTTGAAGATATATATAAAAATATCTACGGTAAAACACAGTCTGCAGGGATAAGTAAACTCGAAGAGATTACCCGTAACCAGCTCGATCCACAGATCAATGCTTATGCTGCAATATATATTGCTATGGTTCGTGCAAATGAGTTTAGTGCTGCAGAGCGTGATTACATCTCTTTTGCTATTGCGAGATCAACCGCGTTTGAAGAGGAGGAGATTAACTACTGGATTTCACTCATCGCAAAGGCAGATGCAATAGGCTATGACACACTCAGAGATGATACACTCAAAGCTCAGCTTGATGAACTCATCAAAAACGAGGATGCACAGGAGCTTTTTGGTGATATAAACTTAGAGCGAACAGGTATTCTCTCAGCCGCATCACAAGGGGAGTATGAGACAAGTTCTGGTGTATGGTTTACTATGATTTCTGAGAAGACAAATATTCTTTCAGAAGCTGAAGATCTTGTTTTGAGTGCTATGGATAATCGTGCAGTTGCGGTTAAAGCAGAGGCATTGCAGATTCTAACCATTACCCTGACTATTTGGCTTGTTTCAGTTATCTTGGCTATCTTGGGTTTCTTACTTTCAAATGAGATCGCTAAAAATATTAAAAATCTTGAAGAGGTCTTAAAAAGGGTTGCAGAAGATGCACACACTGGAGAAGAGAAGCTTGATATCAACCTTCATACAGCAGAGGGAACATCACAAGCTTATGATCTTCTTGAGCGAATCATTGAGCAGACTCGTAAAGATAAAGAGGCTGCACAAGAGGCAAGTGAAGCAAAATCCATGTTCTTGGCAAATATGTCTCATGAGATTCGTACACCGCTTAATGGAATCGTTGGGTTTACCGAACTACTCAAAGACACAGGTCTTGGAGAGGAGCAGATTGAGTTTGTCGAGATTATTGAAAAGTCTTCTGAAAATCTTCTTGAGATTATTAACAATATTCTTGACCTCTCTAAAATTGAGAGTAACAAACTTGAAATTGAAGACATCGCGTTTAATCCAGCTGTCGAGTTTGAGAGTGCAGTAGATGTCTATGCAGTACGTGCGAGTGAAAAACATATCGATCTAGGATGCTACATAGATCCTGCGTTAGAGTTCCCAATCAAAGGGGACCCTACGAAGATTAAAGAGGTTATCATTAATCTTCTCTCTAATGCGGTTAAGTTTACAAGCAGTTCAGGTGCGATTAATGTAGATATTAGAAAAGTAGACTCAGGACAAGAGGGTATTACTCGTATCAAATTTGAAGTACAAGATAGCGGTATTGGTGTAACGAGCGAACAAAAAGCTAGAATTTTTGATGCATTCTCGCAAGCTGATACATCAATCACACGTAAGTATGGTGGTACGGGTCTTGGGCTTACTATCTCATCAAGATTTATTGAGCTTATGGGTGGGCAGCTTGATCTTCACAGTGAGCCAGGTGAGGGAACGACATTCTTCTTTACACTCGATTTTGAAGAGATAGAGACACTTGGTGAATCTTTACAAAATGCTTACACAAACATTCGTGCATTGGTGATTGAGTCACCGCATAAGCATAAAAAACAAGAGCAATATCTTCGTGAATATTTTGATTTTTATGGTGTGAAATATGCAAGCTTCAGCACAATGCAGGAGCTTGAAAAACTGCAACGAGAGGTAAGTTATGATCTTGTTGTAATAGATTATGACTATGTAGATGAGCACGAGCTCAGAGAGTACAGTGATCTACCACAAGAGCTCATTTTACTGACAAAGTCATACTTTATGAAGAAGATTGATTCGCTTCAGATCAATACTTTTAAAACTGTATATGAGCCACTTAATAACTCAAAAATAAAACAAGCATTAGAGAACTATCACAATGAAAACTCTGATGCAAAAAGAGCAAAAAAAGTAAGTAGAAAGAAGTTTAATGCAGAGACATCAAAGTTTAACGCACATGTTCTTGTAGCTGAAGATAACATCATCAATCAAAAGCTAATTAAGAGAACTTTAGAGGATTTGGGTCTGCGTGTTTCACTTGCTTCAAATGGTCTTGAGGCTTTCCAAAAACGCAAAGACAACAATTTTGATCTCATTTTTATGGATATTCAGATGCCATTTTTAGATGGTATGGAAGCAACTCGCGAGATTTTGGAGTATGAAGCAGTCTA
>CAZJRG010000034.1:0-15393 GCA_964548435.1 uncultured Sulfurimonas sp.
AAGAGTGCTGCACCGCTTTATGAGATAGACACACAGCACAAGAGGCTGCGTTACATACAGCCACTCTATCTTACACAAGAGTGTCTAGCCTGTCACGCATCTCAAAATGTTGTAGAGGGTGAACTCTATGGTGGGAGTGTGGTTGACATGGATGCCACATTTATCATAGACAGAACGCAAAAAATCTGGTACAACTTCTATTTTGTCTCTTCTTTGAGCACACTCTTTATGGTGCTTGTGCTCTATTTTATCTTGCGTATTAGTCGTCAAAAGTTTCGTTACTTCAGTCAAAACATTTTACTTGAAGAGCAACTTAGCGCAAAAGTGCATAAACTCAATCAGATTCTTAAGGCTTCACAAACAGGCTACTGGGAGTGGAATCTTATCACAGATGAGCATAGTGTGGATGATGAGTGGCTCAGAATGATAGGGCTAAGTAAAGATGGTTTGACATATAGTGCCGCTGATTGGAAGGAGCGCATTCATCCAGATGATGCACCACGTGTTGCACAAGTCGTCGCAAACGCGATCAAAACGGGGAGCTCTTATGTGGTTGAGTTTCGTATGCGTCATGCGCAGGGGCACTATGTCTGGATTCAAGGTTCGGGAGGCATAACGCAGCGGGGTGCAAACAGGGAGGTTGTGAAGCTCTCTGGAACACATCAAGATATCACAACAAGAAAGCTACTTGAGTTTGATCGTCAAAAAAGTATGGTCTATCTAAGTACACTTTTTGAGAAAAATCCAAATATTATCATCGTTAGTGATGGCAGAGATCTCATCAAGGTAAACGATGCGTTTTTAAACTTTTTTAGTGAGTATGATTCACTAGAGGCATTTAAAGAGGAGCATCACTGTATTAGCGACTTTTTTGTTCATCAAGAGGGTGATGAGTTTGTCACAGGTCAAAGTGGCGAGTGGATGGAGGATGTGCTTGCCTCTTCTGAGCCTGTCGTGAAGATACGCTACCGACAAAAAGAGTACTGCTTCTCAGTCTATGCAAAAAAAGTCTATGAGCAAGAGAGTGTGAGCGTGATGGTTACCTTTAACAACATCACCGAGATGTACCGTCTCAAAAAGCGTTTTGAAGAGCTCTCTATCCTTGATGAGCTTACAAAAGTCCACAACCGAAGACACTTTAACACCATCTTTTTAGAGGAGGTCAATCGCTCAATTCGGCAGCACCATAGTTTTTGTCTGGCAATCTTAGATATAGACAACTTCAAACGCTACAATGACCACTATGGTCACGATGCTGGCGATGATGTGCTTGTGCGTTTCTCCAGTGAGGTGTGTAAAATGACACAGCGCTCAAATGAGTTTTTCTTCCGTTTGGGCGGTGAGGAGTTTGGGCTCATCTTTAGCAATGTGACCAAAGAAGAGGCGTTAGAGTATGCGCAGATGATCACTCGTAGTGTCGAAGCGCTTGGAATCGACCATGAAGAGAATCTGCCGTGGAAAAAGTTTACTATCTCCATTGGAGTGGCGTTTATAGATCCAGAGGCGAGACACGATTTAAAAGAGATCTATAAAGCTGCAGATGAAGCACTCTACAGAGCCAAAGCAAATGGCCGTAATCGAGTAGAGATCTCTTAAGAGCTGCTATTTTGGTGGGGACTCATCCATCACCTCTCTCCATTCAAGGCTAAAGTTTTTCTCCACAAAACGTCTGTGGTGCGGTATGGTGCAGGCAGTACAGTCTTGGTGGATGGTATCACCCCAAACGCCAAGCTTACCCTCTTTGGCATCAATGGAGCAGTAGCTCTTTTTCGTTTTGCCGTCTATCACCTCAAAACCGCTATCTTTAAAGCGGAAATAGGGACAAGCGCAGAGATAACAGTTGAGTTTTTCCATGTCATGGCACTTTTTTTTCTCGGCGTACAAAAGACAAAAGTTTGGCTCATTTTCTACCATATTTTCAAAGTCGAAATAGTCAATTATCTCTTTTTGGTCGAGTCCTCGAGCAAGCAGTTTTTGCACGATGGCTTTGTGTTTGTCAGCGAAGTTGTCGTACCACTCTTGGTAAGTCATGATTTTTCTCCAAAAGATCTACGTAAAAAGTAGAGTGTGAGTAGTTCAAATGCAAGCAGTAGAAAGTGAAGTAGATAGACCTGTGTCTGTTTTGTCTCAATGGCATAAAAACGCTCTAACAACTCATAAAAAAGGTAAGAGATCAAAAGTCCAAGAAGATACCCTTTTTGTTTTGCTACATCGACAAACTCGAGGATTTTAGCACGTTTTAAAAAGAGTGTTTCGGCTCGAATGAGGTAGGAACCAAACAAAAATGTCAGCTGATACCCTATGTAAAAAAGGAGTGCTATGGCATAAGAGTAAGAGAGGAGTAAAAAGAGCAAAATGAGTAGTAGCAAGATGAGCTCAACAAAAAACGAGATCTTATAAAATGCAGTGATGTTGAGAATTTTCGAGTAGAGTTTTGCCAAAAAGAGCATCCCAAGTGCCAAAACAATTCCCCCAATGCTATAGACAGAGGGCATAAGTGGTTCATAGAGCGTAAAGATACTCCCAACACTCACACCTAAAAACGCGGAGTTTGTAAGTTTGTACTTCAAAAACTCTCGCGTTATTATTCTGTTTGTTAGCATCTTTTTTTGCCTTTAGTATGTTAGTTTTATACCTGCATATGCAGTTGTTGTGTAGTTGACTGGATAGATCGCATTATCTCTTATCCAGATACCATTTTTTTGATTGAAAAGATTATTGACTCTTGCGAAAATCTCCCACCCTTTTTGTGCATAGGTACATACTATATCTGTTGCATAAAAGGGATCTTGTTTTTGTGTGAAGTCGTTGGCAAAATCTTCCGCCGCATATGCATTTGAACGATACACTTCTATGAGTGAGAGTGTTGTTACTTCATTTGGCAAATAGTTGACAATGACTTTGAGATTATGGTTCGCAACACCTGGGAGTTTTTTGCCATCATATATTTCACCATTTTGATACTCTTTGTCTATTATAGCTTCTACATAGTTATAGTTGAGTGCTAGATTGAGTCCTTGATTGAAAATATATTTATCGTAAATATCTACACCATATTTATATGATGCATCAATATTTGTGTTTTTTGAATTCATATAAGTCGGATCGTTATAGTAGTAAATCTCATCTTTTAAATCGATGTAAAAAAGTGAGAGTTTGAGTTTGTTGTTAGTCTGTATGTTAGCGTATCCAAGATTGTAGTTATTGCTTTGAGAAGGTTTCACATATCCCATATAGCCAGTACCAAAATAGCTAAACATTCTATCAAGTGAAGCGCTCTGGTAAGCGTGTGAGTAGTTAGCAAAAAGAGAGCTTTTTTGGTTAAGAAGATAGGATGCTCCAAGTTCAGTTCCATAGAGGTACTCATTGGCACTCTCTCCTCCTGACTCATTAAATCTAATATTTTCATATCTGTAACCTGCCTTAAGAGTGAGTGCATTAAAGTAAAACTCTGAAATAGCAAAGAGTGCTTCGTTGTCTTTTTGCATAGAGAGCTCTGTCGAATAACTATTTTTATAGTCTAAATCAGCATAAAATGCCTCTGCTCCAAACTTTAGTGCAAACTTCTCATCATTATAGTTAAGTGATGTCTTTAGTTGCTTATAGTCATAGTTTGTCGTTGCACCATAGATGTAAGTTGGTATTGTGTACAGCGATTTTTTCACTTCATTAGAAGCATCAAAATCCAAAGAGAGTTTTGCGTTGATTTTGTAAGAGAGACCAGTAGTGGCTACATCTGTGTCATATTTTTGTATTGCATAATTACTTGGACCCCAAGTGTCTGAGCCAACCTGTGTTGGATCTTCCCTATACTCTCTCTCTTGCATAGGTCCAGGGTAGATAACATCAGTTTTTGTCAGCATCGCTCCTAAACGCAGCTCTAAATTTTGAGATGCTTTATAAGCCAAATCAAATGCAGCGGTTGCAAGACTATTTGCATCTTTATTCTCTTCTAGGTCTATATCTCTTATACCTTGATTTCTTTGCACTTCTGCATTTACAGAAACTGAGAGTTTTTCATCATGACTTCCTACAAAAAAAGATGCATCGTGAAGACCATAGTTGCCTTTATAAAACGATATCTCTTTTTCATTACTTTTTTTTGTAGTGATGTTTATTACTCCAGCATTTGTGCCATCACCCGCATTTACTACACCGCTTGATTTGATAATTTCGATTTTTTCTATACTTGAAGGAGAGATGGAAGCAAGAATTTGTGCGGTCATATCCACATTGTTCATTCGTCTGCCATTAATAGTCACCACAATATTTTGATAACCATCACCAATGCCATACCCACGCATATCTATCTTTTGCGAGTAGGGATTGCCATAAGCACTTGTTGCAAAGAGTGAAGTTTGTGTTGTTAAAAACTCATAAATAGTTTGTACATGTGCTTTATGTATATCTTCTTGAGTATAAATCTCTACTGCATCGGTTGCTTTTAATTCATCGGTTGCAATTGCAGTTGAAGTGATTTCTATAGGTTTTAAAGTGAGGTCACCCGCGTTTAATGAGCTCACAAGAGCAACGCTAAGTAGTGATAATGGAAATGTGTGTTTCATTTTTGTCCTTAAACATTTTTATATTTGAATTGATTTTTTGTTTGTGTGAGATGTTTAAGGTTTGGGTGGCGAGGCGATTTTTATGGTGAGTGGTTTACCGCTGAGAGTTCTTAAAGAGGCACCAAGCGCTACTATCTTTTGGAGAGATATGTAGGCTTGTATGGCTGCGAGTGTAAAGTAGTTTCTACCGAAACCCTTAGGAGTGTGCATTGCGTCTCTTTAAATTTTTTTGGCATTATAGCCAAGAAAAGAGCCTTAGGCTATTTTGCTTCTACTTTTCTGTGGTTGAGCGGCTGGATTGGACGCTCGTTGTTTTTGTAGTATTTTCTAAGCTCTTTGAGTTGCTCTTGTGAGATGCTCGCCGTATCTTTTAAGATGTACCACTGCACTTGTTCTGTACATGGAGGCGTGGTAAATGAGCCCTTGTAGTGGTAGTAGTGGTTGACATCCTCAGGCATCAAATCTTTTGGATTGATCTTGATGCTTTTGCCTGTATTGTCAAGGATTTTTTGAAGTCCCTCATTTTTCTCACCCACTTCAAACATAACGCCAATAACGGCTACCATTCCATCTTTGGCAGTGTGTACAAAGTGCGCCACTGCGTTATAGCGTCTTCCATCTATGGTGTGTTCGCTCATGCCATGAAAGTGAAACTGGTTGAGCTTGTACTCTTTGCCATGAAGCTTGATGTAACCACCATCTACTGGAGTAACTAAGATGGCGTGACCATTGTCTGTGACCTTGCAAACGCTGTCGTGGTCATCGTGAATCTCTACCGTGTAGCTCGCATCAAGCTGTACCGTATCTTCGGTTTTGATGTCGATGGGTGATTGCTCTTTTCCCTCTTTACAGATGGCGTTAAATTCTCCCCAGTGTTCTGGTCCATGCGCTTCATAGTCCCAGTGCGGTTCTACCCCTCCAAATGAGAGTGTAGCGGTTGTAAGCAGTGAAGCCGCGAGTGTTTGAATTTTTTTCATAATTCCCCTTTTTTAAAAATGGCGAACATTATAGAAAACCTAAACTTAAGTGAAGTGCAAAAACTACTTTTGCTGAGTAAGATTGTGATAAACTAGCATTTATGAAACTTTCACACCTCAAACAGATCACCGAGTATCTTCAAAACTTCAAAAAAATTGCCGCCATTTATAGAGTAAGCGACACGGTTATTAAGATCGTGTTTGACAAAGATGAAGCACTCTATTTTAACATGACGCGTGGCAACTCTTGCGTATTTAAGTGCAAAGAGTATGTGAGGTCAAAACTCTATAATGCCCCTTTTGATGTCATACTCAGCCGACGTTTTAATCGTGCCAATTTACTTGAGGTCTCGCTCTATAATGGAGATAAAATTCTACGTTTTAAGTCTGCTGTGGCTTCGGCTTATAAAGAGGAGATCAGCTACTTGCAGCTAGAGTTTACAGGCAAACATACAAACGCCATCATCTTAGACGAGCAGGGCGTGGTGCTTGAAGCGTTGCGTCATGTTGATCTCTTTAGCTCTTTTCGCGAGGTGCGTGTCGGACAAGCACTTTTAGAGCTTCCAAGTCCGCAGTATCTACTCAAAGAGTATCCAATTGAAAATCTTGAAGCATTTTTATACGGTGTTTATGATGAGGAGCAAAATGCAACTCTTGAGCGAGCTAAAAAGCAAAAAGTAGTGTATCTTGAGAAAAAACTCAAGAAGATAACCAAGCTTTATGATGCACTTGAAAAAGAGGAGCATCTTCTTGAGGAGGCAGCAAAGAGTGAGCACTATGGAAATTTAGTGCTCTCAAATGTTGCACTCATAAAACCCTATGAGCGTCGTCTGCAGCTGCTTGACTATGATGGAAGCCAGCTAGAGATAGAGCTTGAAAGAGCTTATGCCACTGCGTTTAGCATCAGTGATATGTTCTTTAAAAATGCCAAAAAAGCCAAACAAAAAGCCAAACATTTACATCTTGAAGAGGAGTCTTTACATTCGAAGATAGAGCATCTTGAGCGTTTTATTTACACTGTAAAAATGGCGAAAGATCTTGCCAAACTTGAGCTGCTTTTTCCAAAAAGGGTGCAAAACAAAAAAGTAAAAGTAGATGAATCAATAGAGACATTTTTCATCGAAGGCTACAAGGTGCAGCTTGGCAAAAATGAGCGTGGCAACATTAAACTCCTTCAAAACGCAAGAGCAAAAGATATCTGGATGCATCTTAAAGATCAGCCATCCACCCATCTCATCATTACCACCGATAAGCAAAATCTCCCAGAGCACATTCTTATGAGTGCAGCGAGGCTCTGTGTGGAGTTTAGTACCACTTCACAAGACAGATTTTTAGTCGATTATACCCACAGACGAGAGGTGAGCATCCAAAGCGGTGCGAATGTGCTTTATAACAAATACAAGACTCTAGAGGTCGACACTCGAGAGTAGTTTTGGAAGAAAATGAAGGGGGAATGATATGGCGATAGGTCCCATAGGCAACGCGATATTTGTCAATCAGATGACACCTGCAGTTGCAAATGTTCAAAATGCACACAACAACCGAGTCGATTTTCAAAATATGGTAGCCCAGCTGAGTGTAACAGAGAAAGAGGAGAGTGTCACTGAGGTGAGACCAGCCGAAGAGAATGAAGAGGTTGATGAGGATCGTGAACACCAACGCGATGAGGCACGCCGCGAAAATGAGCGTTCGCCAAAACATGAAGAGAAAGAGGAAGAGGAGCAACCCTCTCCTTTGCACCACCTCGACATAAGCGTTTAAGAGAGTAAAGGGTGTTTAGAAAAGGTAGTTTAGCTCGAAACGATACTCGTTGTAACTGTCTCGAAAACTATCGGGTCGAACAAGCGCATCTGATTGGCGTTTTTGTGCGTCTACAAACGCCATTCTCAGCTTGGCATCAAACCCTTCTAAGAGCTCTTGACGCATATCTATGTGAAGTACATTGCTATCGGCTTGCCCGCCTGCAGCCTGTTTGGACTCATCAAAATCTTGAACCACATAACGTGTGATGGCACTAAAACCATGAATGAGATTTGAACTTGAAAAGTCGTAGATAAATCTTATTGCGGTTGATTTTGTATTGGCATTCCAGTTGTACTGCCCCATCGCCCTAGTGTAACCGTTGGTAATAAAACCGCGCCATGGAGTTACTAAATCAGCCTCGTCTAGAACATGGGAGTAGGCGATCTGTGTACTAAAGTTGCCTCTTTGTAAAAGGAGTCGTGCAAGATGTGCACCACCACCGAGCGAATAACGATTTTTATATCCTAAATTTGAGCTTGGGTTTTGATCTATAGCGAGAGCTCCCGAGAGTGTCGCACCTCCAATCACTCCAGCACCATTATCCATTTGGCGCATAAATCTGTATCCTGGCGTGAGCGAAAAACCTGCGACAAGAGGAAGTTTGTAGTTAATCTCTCCAGCCACACTTGAGATGAGCCCAGGCACGGCGGTATAGGCCATATCGAGCCTGAGATTCTCCACGGTATCGTTTTTGAGGTCTAAGACTACAAGCGAATTTTTTGTTTTTTTGCCTGCATTTTGAAGGTTTGCATAAGAGAGTCCTTTGTGAACGGCTGAGTCATCGTTGTTTTTCCAGATCGCTTTTGGATGATTTGAGCCATCACCATAGGTTATGACATCATGAAACTTCTCATGGTCTCGGAGTTTTTGTGCCCAAAAGTATGCAGCTCGCCATGAGGAGTTTATGATTCCTTTGTACTCCAAGATACCCCCTTCAAATGCATTTGGTATCATTTTTGTATCGTTGGCACTTGTGAGCATAGACTCATAAAGGAGTCTGCCTCCTGTTGCTTTTACTCCAAAGAGTTCATAGTTGAGGTTCAGTTGTGTAAGCGAGGCCATGGAGTAGTCGCGTTTGTTGTAGACTTTGAAGCGGTTAAAGGTGTCTTGGACTGCACGAAGATTTTCTATGTCTGCTTGATCATTCTCTCTAAGTGCTTTAAACGGAGCATCGCTGTAGTTAAATGCCACAACTCCGTTAAATCCCATAAATGGTGCACTCACAAACATCAACTTACCACCCATACCGAGTCCGTAGTGGTCCATATCTTCTGGGTCTTTATACTCCCAGCCAAACATATTTGTACGCAAACGCGAGTAGATAACCCCTTCACTAAAGATCTCTTGCGCTGTTTGGGCACTCTTTGGCACCGCTCCTGTGATGACCAAGAAGGTGTCTTCTAAAGTTCGTGTCCCTTGTGAGAGCACCTCGATAGGATTGAGCCACTTGGTGAAGTTGAGTTTGTTGGGTTTTTTCTCCTGCTCGTTTTGCTCTTTGCTTACCTCTTCTTTTGTTGGGACATCTTGCGTTTGCCCAGCACTCAGTGAGAGAAATGTGACCAAAAGAGGTGCTAAAAATTTGGGGAGAGGGAGTGTCTTCATAGTAAAATCTTTCTTTTTTTTCGTTATTTTCACTCTACTTTAGCATTTTAAACTTTGCGTTTGGCTTTAAACTCTTCTAATTTATGAGTTGTGCTTAATCTCAAATGAGCTATAATCTATAAAATTTTTTTCGCCTTAGGATAGATATTATGAATGGATTGAGTGTAAACAAAGAGCGCATTACCACTGGTGTGGCTCTTGTAGCGCTTGTGTTAGTGATAGGTTTGATAGATAACTTTTTTGTAATGTGGCTCGCACTGGGAGTTGTTTATATTTTGGCGTTTAAAGAGGCTGTAAAACTTTTTGATGTTGAACGCGACAATCTTCTCCCTTTTGCCGCGGCTCTTTGGGCTATTGCCGCGTTTTACCCTTACGGAGATGACCTCTTTGTACTCGCGGGTGTAGCGTATGCCTCTGCGGTGGCGTTTAACAAGAACATTCCGTGGAGAGATTTTCTTCCATTTCTCTATCCGACAGCGGGTATGCTCTTCATCCTTACTATGTACGAAGAGTATGGAAATGTCGCACTCTTATGGCTCTTAGCAGTTGTGGCACTTACAGATACGGCGGCATATTTTGTAGGCAAAGCGATAGGACGCACTTCGTTTAGCGAAGCGAGTCCGAACAAAACCATAGAGGGTGTCATCGGTGGTGTGCTTGTAGCAACCTTCGGGGGAATGTTTTTAGGACTTGCCATAGTTGACTTTGCCATCGCGTTTACTATCTCTTTTGCGGTCTCTTTGGCTTCTATATTTGGTGATCTCTTTGAGTCCTCTCTTAAACGCAGCGCCGGGGTAAAAGATAGCGGTTCACTCCTTCCAGGTCATGGCGGAATGCTCGATAGAATCGATGGCTATCTCTTTGGCGGTATTGTTATGCTGGTACTACTCAGAGGTTTAGTCTAGTTTGGTACTTCTTGGCTCTACTGGCTCCATCGGGGTCAATGCACTTCTTGTCGCACAAAAATTTGGCATCACCGTTGAGGTGCTTGTCGCTGGATCAAACATAGATCTTCTCAATGAGCAAATAGTTACACACTCTCCAAAAATAGTCGTCATAGCAAACGCAGCAGATAGAGAGCGAGTCAATCATAGCTGCGTTTATGCAGGAGAAGAGGCGATTTTAAGAGTTATTGAAGAGTCTAGCAGCTCTCTTGTACTCAATGCTCTGGTGGGTTTTTTGGGACTTCGTCCAACGCTCAAAGCCATAGAGTGTAAAAAACGTGTAGCCCTTGCAAACAAAGAGTCTCTTGTAGCTGCGGGCGCTTTTATTGATACAAGTAAAATTCAGCCCATAGATAGTGAGCATTTTGGGCTTTGGTATCTGATGCGTGGAGTTCAAAGTGTATCAGTCGAGCGAATGATTATCACTGCAAGCGGAGGCGCATTTCGGGATTGGGAGCTCTCAAGACTCGCAAACGCCACACTCGCTGACACTCAAAATCACCCAAACTGGTCCATGGGACAAAAGATAACCATAGACTCGGCGACCATGGTAAACAAAATGTTTGAGCTGCTAGAAGCTAAGTGGCTCTTTGGAGTGGGAGATGGAAGTCACATCGCATTTGATGCCATCATAGAGACCCGTTCGCTCATTCATGGGCTTTTGGAGTTTAGAGATGGCTCTACAACCGCACACTTCGCTGATGCAAATATGCAGCTCCCCATAGCCTACGCACTCGATGCACAAATGAATGAAAAAATTCTCTCTCCAGTAGATCTACTTAAAGTGGGAAGCTTAGAGTTTAGAGCCATTGAAATTGAGCGCTACCCTGTGTGGCAGATCAAAGAGGAGCTCTTAAAAAACCCAGCTTTAGGCGTCGTCATAAACGCAGCCAACGAAGCCGCCATTGAACGCTTTATTGGCAAAGAGATAGGCTTTATGGAGATCGGCAAGAGTATTGTTAGTGCGTTTGAGAAGTTTCAAGAGCAACCAAAGAGTCTGCAAGAGGTCTTTGAGGTAGATAGTGAGGTGAGAGATTTTGTGAGGAGTTTGCGTTGATTTTAAGCATTGAGAGCAGCTGTGATGATAGTGCCATCGCCATTACAGAGATAGCCACAAAAAAGCTCCTTTTTCACAAAAAAATCTCTCAAGAGATAGAGCATAGCATCTATGGTGGCGTTGTTCCTGAGCTTGCTGCACGTCTGCATGCCGAGGCACTTCCAAAGATTTTAGAGCAGGTAAAGCCCTACTTTAAAGATCTTAAAGCCGTAGCGGTGACTACATCGCCTGGACTGAGTGTGACACTCATAGAGGGTGTGAGCATGGCAAAGGCAATCGCTGTTGCACTCAAGATTCCGCTCATTGGAGTGAACCATCTTGTGGGGCATATCTATTCGCTTTTTATCGAAAAAGAGGAGCGTTTCCCTATCACTGTTTTGCTTGTCTCCGGAGGCCATACGCAGCTTATGGAGGTACAAAGCCTTCTTGAGATAGAGACGGTTGCAAAGAGCATGGATGACAGTTTTGGAGAGAGTTTTGACAAGGTCGCAAAGATGATGGGACTTGGCTATCCTGGTGGACCACTCATAGAGAAGCTTGCTATGGAGGGCAAACGCGATGCTTATGCGTTTAGTGTACCGCTAAAGCAATCACCCCTCTTGGCATTCTCCTACTCAGGACTTAAAAACGCCGTACGCTTGGCTGTTGAAGCAGCGGGAGATGATCTAAGCAGACATAAAGATATAGCAGCGTCTTTTGAGCATATTGCTACGGAACATCTTCTGATGAAGCTCAAAAAATATTTTAAAATCAAACGTCCAAAAGATTTTGCTATTGTTGGAGGTGCGAGTGCAAATCTCTATTTGCGTTCAAAGCTTCAAGCACTTTTGGACTCTTATGGAGCCACTTTACATCTAAGCGAGCTGCGTTACTGTGCAGATAACGCAGCTATGATCGGAAGGGTGGCAGTAGCTCTGTATGAAAAAGGAAGCTTCAGCGAAATAGAGGACGTTAGCGTCTCCCCAAAATCTGCCATTTAAAGGCAAGCTCAATATTAAAAACTCCTTACTTGCTTCTCTTGCTTTTACAAATAAGAGGAAAATTATCCGATTTTACATATACTTCGCAAATTTTTAAAAATCATAAGGAGTTACAATGGCAACAACTAAGTTTAAAGGTACAGACGTAGAGTTATTAGGAAATACAATCAATGTAGGTGATAAAGCACCTGAAGTTACAGTGGTAAACTGCAATGGTTTAGCTGATGTAGTCGTTGGTGGTGCGCAAGGTGTAAAACAACTTATCATCGTTGTTCCATCACTTGATACAGGTGTATGTGCTACTGAGACTCGTAACTTTAACGCAAGAGCTGCAGAGCTTGAGGGTGTAAAAACTACTATCGTTTCTCTTGACCTTCCATTTGCATCTGGACGTTTCTGTTCTGCTGAGGGCATCGACAAATTAACAGTTGCTTCTGACTTTAGAAACAAAGATTTCGCAAATGCTTATGGTGTACTTTTAGGCGGTTCTGTACTTGCTGGTGTAACTTGTCGTGCTATCTTCGCTGTTGATGCAAACGGTGTTGTAACATACAAAGAGATCGTTCCTGAGATCACTGAAGAGCCAAACTACGACGCTGCCATCGCTGCTGTAAAATAGTCTCTCTTTTTCTCTATGCGTTTGGCATAGAGAAGTTCCCCTTTTGTAACCTTTTTTAACCCCAATCAGATACTTCCTTCGATATAATCACCCATCTAAAAAATGGAGTAATCATGAAAAAAATAAAAAGCTTTTTAGCAGTTACGGCACTTCTTGCATCGGCTGCAAACGCAGATTTTACGAGAGTGGAACTTGGTGGCGGTATGTGGGACAATAAGCCAAGTGGCGCCCTAAACTACACAGATGGCACTGCTAATGGTAGCTACACTTCAAATGAAAAGAGCAACACAAGCGGCTATGCATGGCTCTTGGTAAAACACCCAATTCCTGTGGTTCCAAACCTGCGTTTAGAGTACACGACACTTGAAGATAGTGGTAGTGCCGATGGGGAGTTTCAAGATTTCACCGTTACGGGTGTCGCAACTGGAGATATTAAAATGACTCAGTACGATGCGGTGCTCTACTATAACATCTTAGACAACACTGCTTGGATGACACTTGATGTAGGTTTGGATGTAAAGTTCATTGATTTGGATTTTACTGCAAATGGAAATCTTCAGGTAGATGGACTTACACAAACGAGTTACACAGTAAACGAAACACTTCCACTCCCTATGGGATACGCTCGTCTTCGCGTCGAGATACCTGGTACAAACATAGGTGTGGAAGCCGATGGCAAGTATGTCACATACGATGGCTCAAGTGTGAGTGATTTTAGAGCAAAAGTGGACTACACTTTTGACTTTGTTCCAGTGGTACAACCTGCCATCGAGCTAGGGTACAGAGCACAGAAATTTGATCTTACTTATGATGATGATAGAACAAACTTCGAGCTTGATTTTTCAGGTGTATATGCAGGGGTAATGCTGCGTTTTTAAGAGAATAAAGCCTGCGTTTGGGGCTTTTTAAGTGGGGAGTCACTCCCCATGTAGCTCTCATCTAAGACTATGATTTCACACTCCAGCCAAATCCCAAACTCTCTGTAAACGCGACTCTGTGCCTCTTTTATGAGCCAAATAGCATCATCAAAACTACCCCCGCCATGATTTACCAAGAAGTTTGCATGTACTTCACTAAAGCTCATAGCACCACGTTTGAGTGCTTTGAGTCCTACGGCTTCAATGAGTCTCCCTGCATAATCGCCTAAAGGATTTTTAAAACAGCTTCCCGCACTTGGAGTATTTGGTTGGTTCGAGCGCATCTTGTAAAACATCTCTAGTTTTTCTCTATCAAAGCCATACTCTAAAGTAAAACTCGCTTCTAAAATCGGCTCATCAATGTTGGTAAATCTGTAGCCGTAAGTTATCTGCTCTTTGCGTTTGACTCCTGATGGTGTTGTGAGGTCTATAAGAAGATTGAAGATCTCGTACTCTTTAAGACCTGCATTCATGTAGACTAGACCTCCGAGTTTGCCTGGAAGATGCGAGAGAAACTCGAAGTTTGCAATGTTGTGTTTTTTGCAAAATGAGGCAATCTTTCCTGATGGAGTGGCACCACCGATAACTATTTTGTCATTTTCGAGGCGAATATAATCGTACTCTTTGCTTAGCATCATGAGCGGCGGAGGGTTTGGACCCACAAGCGTGTTGTTGCAAGCACCGATGAGATAGTGAGCATCAAGAGTTTTTGTCTCTAAATCGAGCTGCACTACATCTACTGTAGGGCCTATTTTAAAGGAGGAGTATTTTGAGAAGTCTATGGATTTTGTCTGCATTACTCTATGAAAGTCGGTATGAGGTTCATTGTGTAGGTCGCATAGTCGATCATCTCATTGAGCATCCATGGCATGGTAAGAATGATGATTATAACTACACCAACGATTTTTGGAATAAAAGAGAGTGTCATCTCGTTGATTTGTGTAGTGGCTTGAAATATAGAAACAGCCAGACCAATGAGCATACCTGTGAGGAGTCCAGGGAGTGCTAGTAGCAGTGCGATTTTAAAAGTTTCAACACCAAGTGCTATGAGTTTTGCTTCCATTATGAGTTCCTTAGGTTTGTATACTCTGTAGGTATAAGATAATCCTCTATTGTAACAAGAGAATCATAAAAACCATGTTTGTACCCTAGTTCAAAAAGCTTATTAATCGCTTTGTACTGCAGAGGGCTCAGAGTGATGGAGTTGTCATTTGCATAGAGCTCAAGATACTTTGCAAGTGTTGGTGCATCGATGCGAACAAGAGAGCGTTCAAGAAGCATTTTTGAGAGCTGCTCTTTGTGTTCGTTTGCTACTTTTACGGCTTTTGTAAGAAGCGCTTCGTAGGCGATGGCTTTTGTCAGAGGCAAGGAGCGGCGAAGTACCATGCCACCAAGAGGCAGAGGGAGTGCATCACCTGCAAGCTCTTGCCAGATGTCCCACATCTCTCTCTCCACTTCAAGAGAGTCTGCATAGGTTAAAATCGATTCATGGATAAGAACACCTGCATCAACCCTAGCGCTTAAAACAGCCTCTTCAATCTCTAAAAAGTTCATATATGTGATGCGAGCATCAGGGTAAGCGATACGAAAGAGCATTGCGTTTGTGGTATCTTTACCACTAAGTGCTACTTTGAAGTTGCGTTTGAGTTTTTCACCCTTGCGTTTGATGATTTTTGGACCATACCCTTCGCCAAAACTCACCGCCGTTCTCAGCAGAGCATACTCGTTTCTTATGTGCGGATAGAGTGCAAAACTGATAGCCACGATATCGTAAATGCCACTGAGTGCATCTTCGTTGAGGGTCTGTATGTCTTTAGCGATATTATCAAATGCAACATCTGGCATACTCACCCAGCCAAACTTGATGGCATAGTACATAAAGATGTCATCGGCATCAGGAGAGTGGGCTATAAGCATTTTTTTCATAGA
>CAZJRG010000035.1:0-15310 GCA_964548435.1 uncultured Sulfurimonas sp.
TGACACTATCTACTACAAGCATATTTGCAAACATCCCCTCACTAACCCCAAGTGCACTCCCAACTGCTATCATGTTGGCACTCCCACCCATCCAACTCGCACAGAGCGCTCCAAACGCAGCGGCACTACTCGCATCAAAATCAAAAACAAACGCAGCAACAATAAACGCAAACACCAAAGAGAGAAGCGCTAAGAAATAAGCACTCAAAAGCGAGCTTCCAAGACGAGCAATAAGCCTAAAATCAACCCCCAAAAGCATCAAAAAGAGCATCGCGGGAAGGAGGTTTGTTTTTGTAGTGGTGTATATCTCTTTTATGGCGGCACTACGTTCAAACGCTCCCAAAAAACTAAGCAGCATCGCAGAACCGTAAAGCATAACGACCAAAGGAATATAACGAAAAATTTTGGCTTGAGTTCGCTCTTGGAAAATAAACAAAAACGCCACTAAAAGGGCTAAAGTCAAAAGATATACAAAAGGGTTGCTTATCAAAAAGAGCTCACTATTTTTTTTATAAGTGTATCATATTTCATTTCATCACAAGGAGTGCATATGTTTTGGCACACTCTTCTGGCTCTCATCTTGTTTGTCACACTCCCCTTGGCAACTGCAGCTTCGCTCACAGAGGGATCTAAACCTACCCAACTCTTGATTTATGACAATGGATTAACAGTTGTTCATGTGTATAAATCACTGCGTTTAGACTCCAATGATACGCAAATCAATTATGAAGGAGTGCCACCGAATGCTCTTGCTGACTCCATCTACTTAGAGCTTCCAAAGAGCGTGCAACTCATAAGCCAGCACTTTAGCACGACCAAAATACCCGAGCTCTACGAACGAAAAGATCACAATGGCAACATACTCTTTTCACCACATCACATGAGAGAGCAGCAGACAAAACTCACCCTTGAAGTAGCCGCTAAAGAGAGTGTACAAACACAGCTGCGTTTGGAGTATCTCATGCAAGGCATTGCTCTTGAGCTGCGTTACAGAGTTGTTTTTGACGGCATTATGGCTACTCTTGAGGGTTTTGCAAACATTGACAATAAAAGTGAACAAACGTTCACAAACACCAAGCTCTCACTACTGCTCGGAGAAGTGCAAAGAGTAGACAACACAGCACCCATAGCACTGCAACACAGAAGCTTTGAGAGTGTTGCTGCAACTCCTGCTGCAGATGAAGGGTACACTCTTCACACAATCACCCAAAGAGTCTCGCTTCCAAAGAAGACAGAGACACAACTTCCATTTATGAAAAAAATAGAGCTCAAAGCCAAAAAAGAGTTTCACACAACACTCACACATCCACTCTATCTTCATGGTGAACAAAAGAGCCCCATAACTCAATCACTCCTCATAAAGAATCTTCCACAAAGTCTCGCAAAGGGTGTGGTACGAACTTTTGCAGATGCTGATGGCAAGAGACTCCTCTTAGGTGAATCTTCCATACCACAAACGTTGCGAGGAGACTCTTTAGAGTTGAGACTTGGTCTTGCCAACGATCTTGGAGTGACACAGAGAGTTCTGCATGAAGAGCAGACAAAGACTCGTCGCAGCAAGGAGATAGGCTACGAGTTACACAACATGAGCAACACAGATAAGTCCATAGAGCTACGTATCCCATTTGTAAACTCTCAAAATGCAAAGATCACTACCACAAAGCCCTATCGCTTTACTAAGGGAAATTTGGTTACATTTACCCTTCTCGTTGCTGCGCGGACAAAAACGAGTTTTAATGTAATCTTTGAAAGTGAAAAATAATGGCAAAGTATGTAATTTTAGACACAGAAACAACAGGTGCTTCAGAAACCGACAGAATCATTCAGCTAGGGTATCTCGTCTTAGGTGGTAAAGAGATCGAGGTACACAATGAGTTTAACAGTAGTGATGTCCCTATCTCTTTTGGCGCCATGGAGGTACATGGCATCACCCCTGATATGCTTGAGGGCAAAGTGAGCTGTATTGAAACAAAAGCGTACAAAAGACTTCTCGAGCTCAACACGCCAGAGAACTATCTTATCATCCACAATGCCCCTTTTGACATTAAGATGTTAGAAAAAGAGGGCTTTGTCACCGCCATGAAGGTCATCGATACACTGCGTGTAGCAAAGCATATTCTCCCAGACGAAGAGGCACACAGACTTCAGTATTTTCGTTACAAGATGGAGCTTTACAAAGAGGAGTCAAAAGAGGCTGCTGCATTAGGCATAGAGGTAAAAGCTCACGATGCCATCGGTGATGTACTTGTTTTAAAGCTACTTTTGACAAAACTCAAAACGCTGGTGATGGCTGCGTTTAGTGATGCAAACCCTGTAGAGAAGATGGTTGATCTTACAAACACCCCCATTTTAGTAAAGACACTGCGTTTTGGAAAATACAAAGGCAAAACTCTCGAAGATGTTGCCGCAGAAGATGCTTCATATCTGAGATGGATGCTCTCAAGCATGGAGAACCTTGATGATGATATGCGTTACTCCATTAGTTACTATCTAAGCAACTAATCCAAACAACACAAAAAATACAAATGCAGCCAAAGCACTTAAAAGTGCATAAGGGAGCTGCGTTTTAACATGATCCACCACAGAACACTCTGAGGCCATACTTGAGATGATAGTAGTGTCCGATACAGGTGAACAGTGATCACCAAATATTCCTCCGCTAATAACTGCTCCGATCACCAATGCACTTGACGCATCCATAGCAAACGCCATAGGAACGGCGATGGGAATCATAATACTAAAAGTGCCCCAAGATGTTCCAGTAGCAAAAGAGATAACTCCGCTGAGTAAAAATATCACCGCAGCCAAAAAGTGAGGTGAGAGGATCTGCGATGCTAAGGAAGCAAGATAGTTTCCCGTCTGCATCTCGACACTCACCTCACCAAGTGCAAATGCAAACAGTAGTAAAAATGAGATACCTACAAAATTGACTCCACCTCTATATGCAGTATTAAACCAGCTCTTGGGTGTCATATTTTTTGAAAATACAAAATAAAAAAATGTAAACGCAAGTGTCACAGCCATAGTATAAAATATAGCACTCGAGCCACTTCCCTTTAGTATATTGCCCTCACCTGTAATAAACAAAAAGAGAAAAACAAGTAAAATCATAAGCACCAAAGGCAAAATCATAAAAAATGGACTACTCTTTCTCTGTGCAGTTTGCTCTGATTTGAGTGGGAGGAATCGAGCGTGTTTCATAGGACCTATATCTATTGAGAAATAGATAACGAAAAAGGTCATCAAAAGTGCAAAGATTGCATAAAAGTTATGAATGAGAGCATTAAAAAGTATCTCTAGTGGCAAACCAGACAAGTTACCAAGCGAAATCTGCATCCCAATAAGCCCTAAAAGAAGAGCCCCATACCCATTAAAAACAATAAGAGAGCCCAGAGGTGCAGCAGTTGAGTCACAAACGTATGCCAATTTCTCTCGAGGAATCTGAAATCTTTGGCACAAAGGTTTACCCACAGCTCCTGAAACAAGTGCGGTAATAGAGGTCTCAACAAAAATAAGCAATCCTAAAACATAGCTCAGCATCAGTGCCGAGCGCTGTGAGGTGACAAGCTGTTTTTTTTCTAAAAGGTACTCCACAAAACCATAGATACCCCCACTCTTCTCAAGCAACGCCATAATAGAACCTGCCAAAATAACAAATAAAATGGTTTTAATTATCCACCCTTGAGAGAGCAGCATCATAAAAAGCTCCATAAGAGATAACAAAGTATCAACTGGGTTAAACTCATGAAGCATAAAACTCCCAACAGCGACACCAATGAAAAGTGAAAGAGAGATATTTTTCGTATAGAGTGCTAGAAAAATTGCAATAAACGAAGGAAGAAGGGAGAGAGGTGTCGGCTCTATGGAGAGCTCCTAGAACTCTGTAGTAAGCAGCATAAACCCGCTACGTCCAAACTTCTCTCTGTAGAGATCACACTCTCTTTGTGCAAGGACCTTAAAGCCAAGTTTTTTATAAAAAAGTTCATCCTCTAGGGAACCTATTTCTATAATTGTCTGCGCAATCGTATAGCCTTTTAGGCGTGCGTTAAGTAGACTCTTTTGCATCAATGCTTTGAGTATACCTACATCTAAAAAACCCTCAAGCTCCTCTAAAAAGTCAAACATTATCACACGAGTGTTGAGCCCAAAATCGCACTCTCTTAATATATCAAATATCTCTTCACTCTGCTCATAACCGATCTCAATGAGTGCTTTTTCAAATGCCTCTGCGTTTGCAATACGAGGTTCGTAAGAGCAGAGTGTTCCCACAGATTTTCCATCTATGGTTGCAATAAGAAAGTTTTTGAAATGGCAACGACTTTTTGCCTCAGTTTGTGTAAGTTTTTCAAGAGCTTCTACAATGACACCATTGTCATTTGTACCAAAAAGTAAGTCGAAAAAGCCCTCTTTTTTTCCTGCACGAGAACTCTGTAACATCATCTGTGCTAAAAAAGGTGCATCTTGAGGCATTGCCTGCTTTATCGTCATACCCATTGAATTGTCCAGAAATTAATTTAGTTCATAAGAAAGTAATAGTACCATACTTTATGATAAAAAGCTTCTTAATCTTTATAAGTTTTACCTCTGTGCTTTTTGCTTCGCAACAGCTCCTTTTAGTCGTTGCCGACAACTTTGACTCAAGTGATGCAAAGCTTCAATTTTACGACGGTACAACTCTTTTGCACGAGGCAAATGTAACGCTGGGATCTAAAGGTTTGGCATGGGGTATTGGAGAGAAAAAACTAAGTACAAACATAACAGACCCACAAAAAGTAGAGGGTGACAAAAGAGCTCCTGCAGGCATTTTTAGACTTCCTTTTGCATTTGGATATGCCGCAAAACCAGTTGCCAATCTCCCCTATCTCTATGCCTCAAAAGAGCTCATCTGTGTTGATGATAGCGACTCAAAACTCTATAACCAAGTTGTTATGAAGATGCAAAACATTAAGAGTTTTGAGTGGATGCGACGCAAGGACGCGCAGTATCGCTATGGTGTTATGGTGGGTCATAATCTTCAAGCGCAGAGAAAAAAGGGGTCTTGTATATTTTTACACATTCAAAAGGGTCCAAATGCACCCACAGCTGGATGCACAGCAATGAATCAAGCAGATCTGCTCAGGATCTTAAAGCTTCTTGACAAAAGAAAAAATCCTCTGCTCATTCAAGTGCCAAAATCTGCATCCCAAGAGATTCTAGAACTCTATCCTCAGCTAAAAAAGTCTAATCTTCTTCATCCTCATCAAATGCATCACGTTCAATAACTTTTGGTTTTGCCTTAACGCTCTGCAGATCTGTAATATCCTCTTGTGCAATAGAGAGTGTCATAGCCACAACAGCAACGAGTGCTCCATCGTCAATAATCTCTTGAGACTCTTTAGAGGTGTTGTAGATTGTAAGTACACCATTTTCTACAAGTACATCTTTTGTTTTTATTTTCAACTCTGCAGCAATGAGATGAAGGTCTGGACGATTGAGCTGCAGACCGTTTACTCTCATAGAGAAGCCTTCACGATTATCAGGAATCACAAAACTGCTACTCATCGTCTTTGACCATCTTATCTTTAGCTGTAATACCCATGAGTGCCAGTCCAGTTCTTAGGCTGAGTGCAACTACGAGCAGAAGTTTGAGCAGTTTTGCTTCATCTTCTGTTCCAATCATACGCACATCATAGTAAAATTTATGAAGCGAAGCTGCCAGAGACTTGAGATACTCTGGGAGTTTTTGTACCTGACGTGAAGTAAACGCGTCTTCTACCACCTCTGGTAAGAGGAGTGCATCAAAGAGAAGCATATCTGCGTTTTCTCCAAGATTTTTGAGGCTCGCTGCGTTTATTTCGTCGATGCTTAGAGTCGCTTTAGAGAGAAGCGTTTGGATACGAGCATGTGCATACTGTATGTAAAAAATAGGGTTTGAGCTATCTTGCTTCTTAAACTCAGAGAGATCAAACTCTAACGCAGTGTCACTCTTTTTACTGGCAAATATAAAACGCAGTGCATCTGCACCGATCTCTTCGACAATGTCACTCATAAGTATGACATTACCAGCGCGTTTGCTCATCTTGTAAGGCTCACCATCTTTTAAAAGACTCACCATTTGCGAAAGCAACACCTCGAGTTTACTTGAGTCGTATCCTAAAAAATCGACAGCTGCGTTTACTCGTGGAATATAACCGTGATGGTCTGCACCCCAAATGTTGATGTAATGATCATACCCTCTCTCAAATTTTTGATTATGGTAGATGATATCTCCTGCGAGATAGGTAGGGCGTCCATCTTCACGCACCACTACACGGTCATGATCGTCCCCTTTTTGACTCGAAGCGATCCAGAGTTTTTGATCTTTTTCGTAAACATTCTCGCCCATCTTCACCATAACGCGATTCCACTCATCATAGAGCGAAGACTCATTTACAAAGGTGTCAAAATGGATGTTTGTATCTGCAAGTGTACCAACTATAAGCTCCATAACTTGCTCTTTCGCCCACATAGCAAGCTCTTTTTGGCGTGAAACATCGCTAAATATCTCTATGCCGAAGATCTCCCCAGCACCGTGCGCTAGTGGCTCTAAATACTCACCTCTATAGTAAGCTTCAGGATACTCTACAGACTCTTTGAGAATATTTTCGCGGGCATAAAGCTGGATCGAAAGACCCAGAAGATCTATCTGATTTCCAGCATCATTGATATAATACTCAGCAGTGATATCATAACCGAGATGTTTGCCTAAACGGTAAAGTGTATCGCCATAAACAGCACCGCGAGCATGTCCAATAGGTAAAGGTCCAGTAGGATTAGCACTCACAAACTCTAGGAGTATTTTTTGATTTTTTTCGCCTTTGGCAAATTGTTCAGGATTGTTGAGAGCCCAAGATGCATACTCTGCCAAGAAACTCTCACTCAGACGAAAGTTCAAATAACCCTTCACAGACTCAACACTAGAAAACTCTTCACTCTCACCAAAAGAGCCTGCGAGCTCCTCTGCAACTAGCATAGGAGATTTTCGCAGCTCTTTAGCAAGTGAAAATGCGATTGGGGTAGCAAAATGACCAAAAGAGCGGTCACGTGGCTTCTCTAAAACAACTTCTCGACCCAGTTTTTCGCGTAGTAACGCAGCAACACGTTGTTTCAAGAGCTTAGGCTTGCGTAGTAGTTTTTGGGGTTTCTGTCGTTGAAGCCGAAGCTACAGTTTCACTTCCTTCAACTTTTTTAGGAGCCTCTTGTGCTACCTCTTCATTTGCTTCTTTCATTTCAGACTTGAAGTTTTTAATACCCTTGCCAATACCTTTTGCTAAGTCAGGTATCTTTTTTGCACCAAAAAGTAAAACAATAATTCCAAATATAACCAATAATTCTGTTCCGCTAGGCATTCCCATAATCTCTTCCCTTGTCGTAAATTTAAGTCGTGAATTATATCTAAAAATTTATTTAAATATCTTCCCACTGCTGCACGAACGCATTGATTTTATCGTGTGGGATTTTGAGGCGAGCAGTAATTGCAATCTTCTTTAAAACCTCTGACGCGAGCTCCAAATCATCATTAACAACAAGATAATCATACTCCGCAGTACGCTGTATCTCGCGTTTTGCCATCTCAATGCGTTTTTCTATGACATCTTGAGTATCTGTAGAGCGATTTTGCAAACGGCGTTTGAGTTCAGAGAGTGTTGGCGGCGTTATAAAAACCGATGTGGTAATATCACCAAGTCTGTTTTGAACCGCCATATTTCCCTGTACATCTATATCAAAAATGACCAGTTTCCCCTCTGCGAGCGCTTTTTTTACTGGCTTGAGAGATGTGCCGTAGTAGTTGCCATGCACCAGAGCATACTCCAAAAAATGATCTTGCTCTATATCTTTTTTAAACTCATCCTCTGTTACAAAATGATAATGCACACCCTCAATCTCACCCTCGCGTTTAGAGCGTGTCGTAGTGGAAATCGAGAAGTAATAATCTCCAATATGATCTGCTATCTTGCTAATAAGCGAGCTTTTTCCAGCTCCACTTGGACCTGAAAGGACCAAAACAACACCATTTTTTTCAACCACCATTACTTCACACCCAGTGTAATATTTATAGTGATCTGCATCCCTTTCATGGAAGCTGCAACTTTTTTATCACTGAGTGCCGCTAGAAGATTTTTCAGTGCCTCGACACCCTCAAGGGCTTCAGCATCATCTTCTATGCTCTGTGACTCATCCTCATCACAACAGCTTTGCATATCAAAAGTATCTAAGTCATCCATCTTGTCGAGTGCTTCTAAACTCTCTTCATCACCTTGCAGCTCTTCACCAATAGCAAGCTTAAGATCTTTGGCACTGACACCCTCAAGTCCCTCAAGCATATCATCATCAAACTCGCTATTTAAATCCTCATCTGAAAGTGAATCTATAGCATCTTGTATCTCAGCTCCAAGAAGCTCTTCATCTTCAAAACTCTCTTGCATTAGATCATCTTCAAGTATTTCATCCTCTAATGGCTCACTCTGCGTTTCGCTCATTGCTGCAATCTCTGCTTCAAGATCAAACATATCCTCTTGAGGTTTATCCTCTTCAAGCTCATCAAAAAGAAACTCATCTAAAAGACCATCATCTTCGCTTGTCTCTTCAAGGAGATCTTTGACTTTTTGCGCCTCTTCGGTATCAAGTATACTCTCCCCAAAAGAGTCTTCATCCATCAACTCTTCATCCCCAAGAGCAAGATCATCCTCAAGAGCAAGATCGTCGTCAAGATTTAACTCCTCATCATCAAGAGTGAGTTCGTCATTTAGATTTAGCTCTTCATCAAAATCCAACTCTTCATCCATCTCATCAAATGCCAGCTCCTCAAGCCCAGCAGATACATCAATATCTTCGGGCAAAGATACAAGATCATCACTCAAATCATCCAAATCCATATCGCCACTCTCAACACCTACATTTGCAAATATGTCTACCAAATCAGTGGGTAAAAAAGGTTTTTTTAGTGTATGAGTAAAGAGATCTGAAACACTCGTCTCTCTAGAGCAGATAAAAAGAGAGTGAGAAAAGCTTACCACAGTCTCTAACTCCTCAAAGAGTGCTTCACTAAATACTCCATCATCAATCACAACGAGATCATATAAACTCTCTCCTATAGCATCTACTGAGCTCACGACATCAAGTGTATCTGATGTCTTTTGAGCGCTTAATGTCACTAGTTTTGTAACGACAGGATTCTCATTTACAAGCAATATTTTCATAAAAAATTCCTATGAATCGATTTGATATTTGGTCTTTTGCGTTTGGTCATTATTGTATCTAAATAAACTAAAAAAACATCTCTAGGGCATTAAATGCATCAAGCATTTGCCCCTTGAGCAGGTACATAATGGTTGCGAGTGTAGCGATAAGCACCGCAAAAGATATAGTGATTTTAATAGGAAAACCAATGACCAATATATTAAATTGTGGCATTGTCTTCATCAGCATTCCAAATATAATATCTTGCAACCATGCAAGTGCAGTTATGGGAAACGCGATAAGAAAACCGACTAAAAACATATTTGTAGCTGCATGAAGCGTGTAGGCAAAAAACTCTTTCTCGACTACAAATCCACCCAAGGGTACACTGATGAGCGAACTCTCAATAAAGAGCAAAAGCCAATGATGCAGATCAAAAGCAAAGAGAATCATAAGCCCCAAAAGCGAAAGAAACTGGGAAATAATCGGCATAGAAACACCAGACTGCGGGTCAATAGCGCTCGCGAGTGAAAAACCCATCATAAAAGAGATCTGTCCACCAGCAAAAGTGATGACATTAAACGCGAGCAACAAAACTATACCTATGGCTAAACCAAAAAGAAACTCACTGAGGATAGCCAAAACGACTGTAGCTGTATCGATGTGTAGTGCCAAAGGTGGCATAGAAGAGTAAAAAACAATAGTAAAAAGGAGTGCCAAAGCACTTTTAATACTGATTGGAATTGCATTGTGTGAAAATATAGGTGTAGCTATAAAGAGTGCGGCAAAACGAAAAAAAAGAAGCAAAAACCCGACCACATGGTTTTCGCTAAAAAGTGCTACCCACTCCACTCAATTGACCTTTACAAGCTCTTTGTTCTCAAGTTTGTAGACATGTTTACACATATGGGCAAGCTCATTGTCATGTGTCACTAGTATCATTCCTGCGTTTTGTGTTTCACAATACTCAAAGAAGAGCTCCATCACCTCAGATGCAGTTTGCTTATCAAGATTTCCAGTTGGCTCATCTGCAAAAATAATTTTTGGTTTTTTTGTCAGCACACGAGCAATAGAGACTCGCTGCTGCTGCCCACCTGAGAGATGTGTTACCTTTTGCAAAATAGACTCTTTTATATGCAAACGTTCTAAAAGATCTTCATCGATTCGATTTTGAGAAAGTATCTCTGCAACTTCAAGATTTTCATAAGCACTAAAACCATTAAAAAGATAGTGAGACTGAAAAACCAAACCTAAATCATGGCGTTTGATCTGCATGAGTCGTTTTTTACTCATGGAGCGGACATTTTCACCAAATAGAAACACATCTCCTTCATTTGGTGTTAAGAGTGTTGAGAGGATATGCAGGAGAGAAGATTTTCCACTTCCGCTCATACCGATAATAGCAATACTCTCTCGCGTTTGAAGCTCTAAAGATACACCCCTAAAGAGTTCATAATCAAATGTATGTGATAAATTTTTTGCACTGAGTAGATTCATAGTGTAGATTATAACCAATCTATACTTCTATCTCACTCAAGCATCATAGGAATCATCTCCATTGCAAAGGAGTAGTTTGGAGTATTTACACTAAACACATACAACAAAAGAGTTGTCAAAGTGACAAAGAGTAACAAAATAATTTTTTGTAAAAGTGTAAACGCCACTATAGGCTCGCGATTTTGCAGCTCGCAACTTCCACCTGGACAATAGAGTGCACTTTGTTTTTTTATGAGTGCAAAAATTTTACACCCTATACATATAGAGAATGCAGACTCAAAAAAAAGAAGCATCAAACAACTCACACAGATGATAATTTTCCAGAGTGTCATCTGCGGCTCTACTACAACAAAGTAAAACATAAACGCAGAGAGTACAAAACCAATCGACCAAGCAAAGCGTTTTTGAATGGCACCCACATACTCAGGTTTTTGATTTTGAATGAAAAAGCGTCCAGCTAAGAGTGATGGTGCATACTTAGGATTTAAAATTCGAATCAAAAAATCCAACATAAAAAACCCAACAAAATATTGTGTAAAGAGAAAATGTCCCAGCATGAAGCTATTTAAAAAACTAAGCATTCCAAATAAAAATAAAATGCCTGCAGCAGCTCTCGCCTCTCTTTCATTGAGTACAGGTATGGCATAGCCATCTACTGTGTATCCAAAATGAGTCATCATCAAACCTCTAAATATAAAATAAAAAATAGTAATGAGAGGAAGTTTAAGATTTAAGTATTAATGGAGTGTTAAGAGTAAAACAAGAAGAGGATGTGTGAGTGGATGGGAAAGCTAAAAGCTTAACCCATCTGTGCAGCAACTTCTGCTGCAAAGTCATCAACGACTTTCTCAATACCTTCGCCTACTTCAAGACGAATAAAATCTACGATCTCAGCAGTTCCGCCAAGAGATGCAGCAGCCGCTTCTACAGCTTCTGCTACTGTTTTTTTGTCATCAAGAACATAAGTTTGATCTAAAAGACACTGCTCTTTATCTAGAGTAGTGTTATCGTCGATAAAACGTGCAAGTGAACCTGGGATGATTTTGTCCCAGATCTGCTCAGGCTTGCCTTGTGCTTTAAGATCAGCTTTGATATCCTCTTCAGCTTGTGCTAAAACAGCCTCTGTCAGTTGAAGCATAGAGACATATGTTGGAACATTTTTGAGTGTTTTCCCTAAACGTTTGAGCTCTTCATTCTCTTTTTTGATAGCTTCAATACGACCTTTTGTTTCGCTCTCAACGAACTCTGGAGTGAAGTGTTTGTAAGAGAGTGAAGTCGGTTTCATCGCTGAAGCATGCATCGCAACTTGTTTGAGCACGTCTCTCATACCAGCAGCAGTTTTTGCAGAGTCACATTTTGCTTTTACGATAACTGCGATTCTTTGGTTTGAGTGAACATAGCCATTCATAGCGATTGTGTCATCTTCAGCTTCAAGTGTTCCAAAACGGCGAAGTTCAATCTTCTCACCGATTTTTACCACTTGCTCAGTAAAGTAAGAGCCAAACTCACTTGACATCACTGCGTTTACATCAGCTGGAGTTGTTGCAAAAATCTCTTCTGTAGTTTTCAAAACAAGATTTTGGAAACCTTCATTTTTAGAAACGAAGTCTGTCTCAGAGTTGATCTCAACTACAGTAGCTTTAGAGAAGTCATCAGCCATTTTAAGACCAACAAGACCCTCTGCTGCAACTCTATCTGCTTTTTTTGCCGCTTTAGCGATACCGCGCTCTTTTAAAAGTTCCGCCGCTTTTGCCATGTCTCCATCAGCTTCAACGAGAACTTTTTTACAGTCCATCATTGGCGCGTCAGTTGCGGTGCGGAGCTCTTTTACCATTGCTGCTGTAATTTCTGCCATGATTACGCTTCCTCTGTCTCTTCGATTTCTTCTGCTGCAAATGTCTCTTCAGCGATTACCTCTTCTTCAGCAGGTGCATCACGAAGTGCTTTACCTTCATTGATTGCCTCTGTCATTTCACGACAGAAAAGTTGAATAGAACGAATCGCATCATCATTTCCAGGGATTGGGTAAGTGATAAGGTCTGGGTCACAGTTAGTGTCAAGTGGAGCAACAACTGGAATACCAAGACATTTTGCCTCTAAAACAGCGATGTGCTCTTTTACAGCATCAACTACGAAAAGCATATCTGGAAGTTTTTTCATGTTACGGATACCACCGAAGTAAACTTCAAGTTTCTCTTTTGTACGACCAAGCATAAGTGCTTCTTTTTTTGTAAGAAGATCAATTTGACCATTCTCTTGCATCTCAGTGATGACGTCAAGTTTGCGGATAGATTTTTGAATAGTTGGGAAGTTAGTAAGCATACCGCCTAACCATCTGTTGTCTACGTATGGCATGCCACAAGCGATTGCCGCGTCTCTTACAGAGCTACGAGCCTGTTTTTTTGTACCAACAAAAAGTACAGTTTTACCTTCAGCAGCAGCATCTACTACGATTTGGTATGTGTTACGGAAATAACGTAGCGTTTTTTGTAAATCTATAATATAGATATTTTTACGAACACCGAAAATGTATTTTTTCATTTTTGGGTTCCAACGACGTGTTTGGTGCCCGAAATGTACACCACACTCTAAAAGGTCTTTCATTGTTACCATGGGGTAATCCTTAAAAGGCTCTATTTCAAGCCAGAAATTTTGCTAGTTGGCTTCGAGATCATCGGGCGATTTTCTCTTAAAAAAGAGGTCGCACTAGCTTTATGACAAACTCTGTTAATGTTTTCTCGTGCACAAGGCAGAAGAAAAATCCGCGAATTTTATTAAAAATATCTTTAAAATCAGCTTCATAAGCATTTGATATATTTGTGATAACATCAATTAAATATAAATAATTATTATAAAAAATAAGCACTGTCTTTAAAAGTATATTTATATTTGATAATGTATAGTGTCGCAGAATAGATAACAAAAAAAGGGAAATCATGAATAAACCTCTCCTAATTTCACTTGCTGCTGCAACGGTACTTAGCAGCAATCTTAGTGCAGAATCGATGTATGAACGCATCCAGGCAATGGAGCTTCAGATGAAGACAATGAAGCAAGAACTTGAGCGACTCAAGACAGAGCAAAAAGCTCCAAAAGATGCACCAGAAGAGGAGATAAAAATCGCCGCTTCTGATGAAGAAGAGAGTGACGAAGAGGATGAAGGTGAAGAGGATGAAGAGGAGTCTGTACAAGATCAACTCGACGAGATCCAAGAGAACCTCACTGATCTCAACAAAGCAACCAACGGAAATCACTTAAAATTTGGTGTGGACTACAGATTTGCTCTTGACAATATGCAGTATGAAATGGCTGATGGAAGCAACAAAAGCAATGAAGCTTTTATGACAAACAGATTTTGGCTCAACATGGACTGGAAGGCAAACAAAAATCTTAGCTTTACGGGGCAGTTGGCTTACAACAAGGCGTTTGGGGCACGATCAGGGGCAAATGACCCTGCATCTTCATCTTACGAGGCTTTCGATTGGATTACAAATGAAAATGCTTATGATGACTCTTTAAGAGTACGCTCTGCTTACTTCCTTTATGTTAATGACACTTTTTTGGGTAGTGATGTTCCATGGACATTTAGTATTGGTCGTCGTCCATCTACAAATGGTCACCTCGTAAATTTAAGAGATGATGATGGTGCCAACTCTCCAATGGGTCACACTATCAATGTCGAGTTTGATGGTTTGAGTTCAAAATTTGGACTTGAGAACATCACAGGTGTCAATGGAATGTATGCAAAACTTTGTGCAGGACGTGGACTTACAAACGCAGCTCCTAAATTTAGTGGAGCACCTTATGCTGAAGATGCAACTGCAAATCCAGACATTGATCTTATAGGACTAATATTTGTACCATGGGAAAATGGGCAGTATGGTGTGGCAACACAATACTACTATGCTAATAACTTGATTGATGCCGTAAATCCTATGGATCAAACACAAGGCTTTGATACTGTTGGGGGTATGCACAGCTTTACAGCAAACTTCACTGTTAACGGTATAGGTAATGAATGGAGTGACTATCTTGATGACTCGTTTTTCTTCTTAAGTGGAGCAATGAGTCAGACTGATCCAAAAAATAGATCAAATGAAACATTAACACTAGGATACGATCCAACAGGAATGTTAGGTTCAGCAGAATCTGAAGTTGGCTATTCAATCTGGGCAGGCTTGCAAATGCCCTCATTTATGAGTGATGATGGAAGATGGGGAGTTGAATATAACCAAGGAAGCAAATACTGGAGAAGCATCACTTATGCTGAAGATACAAACATTGGCTCAAAACTTGCCGCTCGCGGGGATGCTTATGAGGCATACTTCACAGAACCTCTTGTGGATGACATCTTGACCTTTCAAATTCGCTACACTTATGTAGACTACAAATATGCTGGAAGTAATGGATTTTTTGGAAATGCGACAGGCTCAGCTATGGAAATCTCGGACACTATGATGACACCAGGAGGTGATATCGCATCACAAACTGTCGACACAGCCCAAGATATACGTGCCTATCTGCGTTACAGATACTAAACCCACTATCTACTCAGAGCAGCCGCTCTGAGTTTTTCTCTCTTTTTAAACTTTAAAAACTTTTTAAAATCGCTTTG
>CAZJRG010000036.1:0-15026 GCA_964548435.1 uncultured Sulfurimonas sp.
AAGAGTGGTTCATCCGCTACATATACAGGAATCTTGACAATATCTGAGAGGTATTTGTCAAGTTGACGAATGAGTGCGCCACCACCTGTGAGGATGATACCGTTGTTGACAATATCTCCAGCAAGATCTGGTGGCATCTTCTCTAAAACATCACAAAGGGCTTCTGCGATCTCTTTGAGTGGCTCTTTCATCGCCTCTCTTGCATCTTCGCTTGTAAGTTCAACAGAACTTAAAAGCCCCTCAACTTGGTCACGTCCGTTGATGACCATAGTGAGCTGTTCATCTAAAGAGACCGCCGTTCCTATGTTGATTTTTATATCTTCAGCGACACGCTCGCCTATAAGAAGGTTATACTTTTTACGGACATAGTTGACGATGGCTTGGTCTATCTTGTCACCAGCTGTACGAATCGACTTTGAGAGTACAAGTCCGCCTAAAGAGACCACACCCACTTCAGTCGTCCCACCACCGATATCGACGATGAGATTTCCTTGTGGTTCGCGTATGTCTACACCTGCTCCGATTGCTGCTGCCATTGGCTCTTCGATGAGAAAAACCTCACGCGCTCCAGCACTCAGTGCTGACTCACGTACTGCTTTACGTTCTACCTGTGTGAGACCATAAGGGACACAGATGATAATACGTGGAGAGATAAGTGATGTTCTACCGTGAGCTTTTTCGATGAACTTTCGAATCATCTTCTCTGTCATGTCAAAATCAGCAATAACGCCATCGCGCATAGGGCGAATCGCACGTATATTGAGTGGCGTTTTTCCTACCATCTCTTTGGCTTCATGTCCAACAGCCAAAACTCTGCTTATGCCATACTTTTCACTCTTTACAGCTACAACAGATGGTTCGTTGATGATGATGCCGCGCCCTTTAGCGATGACAATAGTGTTTGCTGTTCCTAAGTCTATGGAGAGGTCGTTTGAAAAAAGCCCAATAAATTTATTAAATATCATCTCGTTACCTTATGCTGTTTTTTGCGTTGTTTTTTTGATGTACATTGGTTTCTCACCATTTTCTATCACATCTTTGGTGATGAGTACCTCATAACCACTGTACTCTGGAAGCTCGTACATAATCTCGATCATCGCCTCTTCCAAGATAGCTCGAAGTCCTCTGGCTCCAGTCTTGCGTTTGATCGCTTTTGCGGCGATGGCAAGGAGAGCATCCTCTTCAAAGTTGAGCTCGACACTGTCGATAGCGAAGAGTTTTTTGTACTGTCTGATGAGTGCATTTTTTGGTTCTGTTAAGATGCGCACCATATCTGCCTCGGTGATTTCACTCAGCGAAGCGATGATAGGAAGACGACCTATGAGCTCTGGAATGAGACCAAAACTCACCAAATCATCTGGTTCTACCATATCGTATGTCGGTTTTTTTTCGCTTTTACTCTTTTTTTCGTGACCAAAACCTAAGATGTTTTCACCCTGTTTGCGTTTGAGAATCTCTTCAAGACCATCAAAAGCACCCCCACAAATGAAGAGAATGTTTGTCGTGTCGATGGCCGTAAACTCTTGATTTGGGTGTTTGCGTCCGCCTTTTGGCGGGATGTTGACGACCGAGCCTTCTATGATTTTAAGCAGCGCTTGTTGCACGCCCTCGCCACTCACATCGCGTGTTATGGAGCGGTTTTCACTCATACGCGCTACCTTGTCCACTTCATCTAAAAAGATGATTCCCTTTTGCGCTCTCTCCAAATCTCCATCAGCAGCTTGGATGAGCTTTGTTAGTATGTTTTCAACATCCTCTCCAACATAACCAGCTTCAGTAAGACTCGTTGCATCCGCTATGGCGATAGGAACATTTAAAACGCGAGCTATAGTCTGTGCCATAAGTGTTTTTCCGGAACCTGTTGGACCGATGAGAAGCACATTGGATTTTGCTATTTCAGTGTCATCACCCTCTATTTTTACATTTTTAAAGATGCGTTTGTAATGGTTGTAGACAGCGACACTCAGGAGTTTTCTAGCCTTTTCTTGACCAATGATGTAGTCGCTTAAAAAGTTGTCAAGCTCTTTTGGTGTCATGAGTGTATTGACTGCGTTTAAGAGCTCCTCGTTGTGTGGCATGTGTGTCTCTTTCTCATCTCCAAACATAATCTTATAAGCAGAGACGACACAATTTTTACAGATGTAAACGCTATTGCCTGCGATAAGCGGATTTTTTTCGCTCTCTGTCGCATTGCAAAAACTACAGTGTCTGTGGGTCATATATTTTCCTTAAATAAATCTTTTTTATTCTTTCTAATCTTTTGTCTTTCTTTCGAAAGGGATACCGCGTTTTGTGTTGAGGACAAAGTCACAGAGTTTGATAACATAACTGTTTTGTGTCTCTTTTAAAATAGCTTCTGCGACATCTTTGAGCGGGCGTCCACTCTCAAAAAGTTCTCTATAGGCAGATTTGAGTCCATCTATATCTTCTCTCTCGATATGTCGGCGAAGTCCTGTGAGGTTGAGTCCGCGTATACTCGCACGGTTTCCTTCAGCCAAACAGTATGGAGGAATGTCCTGTGAGAGCGCGCTAGCTCCTCCAATCATAGCAAAATCACCAATGCGAACAAACTGATGAATAGGTGTCATACCACCGATGACGACATGGTTTCCAAGCTCAACATGTCCCGCGAGTGTCGCTGCGTTTGCCAAGATACAGTTGTCTCCGATGATGACATCATGACCAAGATGCACATAACCCATGAAGAGGTTGTTGTTGCCAATGATGGTCTTTGAACCGCCACCGAGTGTGCCAGGGTTGAAAAGGGTAAACTCGCGAATGGTATTGTTGTCGCCTATGATGAGCTCAACCTCTTCACCGTTGTACTTCAAATCCTGCGGAATAGAGCCAATAACTGCATGTGAAAAGATGCGATTGTTTTTGCCAATCGTTGTTTTGCCATAAATGCAAGCACCCTGCGCGATGGTTGTGCCATCACCTATGATAGACTCTGATGAGATGTGACAAAATGCACCAATCTCTACATTTTCTCCGATAATGGCACCCTCTTGTATAACTGCTAGTGGTGATATTTTATTTGTGCTCAAGGTTTTGCTCTTTATTTGTCTACGATCATTGCTTTGAGTTCAGCTTCTGAGACGAGCTTCTCATCGACATACGCTTCGCCTTTGAGCATCCAGATGGAGCCTTTGTGTTTCATGACTGAAATGCGGTACTCGAGTCTGTCGCCTGGTTTGACTGGAGAGCGAAACTTCGCATTGTCTATACTCATAAAGTAGACTACTTTTTGCGCTACTTCCTCCTTACTCATATCCATGCTTTTAAACGCCAAGATGCCGCCAGCTTGTGCCATACCCTCTAAGATCATAACGCCAGGGTAGATAGGGTGTCCTGGAAAGTGCCCTTGGAAAATGTTTTCACTGATACTTACATTTTTATAAGCGATTAAAGTTTCATTTTTTTGTATGTCGGTGACACGATCGACGAGTAAAAATGGGTAACGGTGGGGTAGAATCTCTTGAATTTCCATAACATCCATAATCATTAATTAAACCTTCGTAAATTTTTTCGCTTATTTTATCTGAACGTATGTTAAAAAAACATAATGATTGATTATGTTTCCAAGAGAGCAGAAGCCAAAGTTTGACTCTTGCTTATTTGACTAGATGAGTAGAAGCTTCTCTCTTGTGTCTTCGTATGTTTTTGCATCGAGCTCTATGGTGAGTTTGGCATCGGTGATGGTCTCAAGCACGATGATGGGTGTGAGATCGTAGGGGGAGTTTGTCAAGATGGAGCGTATCTCTAGCTCTTCTTCAAACGCAGGAGGGTTAAAAATAAGCTCTCTGAGACTCTTGTACTCTCTTTTTGCAGCTGCGTTATATGTCTCAAGAGAGATGAGTTTGATCTCTTCACGGTTGAAGTAGTGGAGGTTTTTATCGACAAACTCTACTTTTCCCTGTGCTCTTTTTCGACTGAGTGTCGAGTAAGGGAGGGCATGTGCTAGTAGGAGCGAGTTTTTTCCCTCTGTGACTTTAAGACTAAAGAGTCGGTAGTTTAGAAACTTCTCTTTGATGATCTTGTACGCCACTCCCTCATCTTCAAGCGCGTTACGGCGTTTGTACATCGTCAAACGCTCCTCTATGGAGGCGGGCAAGATGGCGTTTGAGATAGGAGAGAACATCTCATCCATGAGTCTATCTTGCTGCTCGCGCTGCATACTAAGCCCGTAGATACAGCCGCAGTAGTCTTGACGGTAGAGCTGCTCCTCTTTTGTCACACGGCTCTGATCTTGTGTGCCGCCGCCACTTCTATAATCCACCGCAATAAACTCCACACCATGTTTGGCATGAAACTCATCGCCCACGCGTTTGAGCTGCTCTTGCGATTTGAGGGGGCTTACAAGCAGGGTCGTGGTGATTTTATCTTCACCAATTTCTAGGGCTTTTTTAGCACTGGTGATGAAGCGTTTATCGAAGCAGACCTCACAGCGTGCGCCTTTTTCCGGCTCTTTTTCAAGCCCTCGCACCGCGTCCATCCAAGCTTCAAAGTCATATTCGCCCTCAAGCAGCTCGATGCCAAGTTTTTTGCATGAACGCTCCACATCGAGCAGACGCAGTTGGTACTCGGAGTAGGGGTGAATGTTTGGGTCGTAGAAAAATCCCGTGAGTTTCTCCTCTGGAAAATCGGCTTGGAGTTTCTCTAGAAAAAAGTGTGAATCGACACTGCAGCAGATGTGAACGAGCATGGCGTTACCCTTTTTAAAAAATTTTCGCGATTATAGCCAAATTGTAAAGTGATTGAAGCCAGCATCCTCTCTATAGCTGAGTCTGAACTGGTGCGCATCTAAAATATGCTTGACAATATAGAGCCCAAGCCCGAAGCTCTTGGATCTCTCTTGATGCGAAGAGGAGAAGGGTTCAAAATAGAACTCCAGTGGTTCTTGAAGTGGTGGCGCTGCGTTTACTATGGTGATGCTATTTGCATCTGCATAGAGTGTGGCTTGATGATTTGAAGAGTATTTGATGGCGTTATCAAGGAGATTTTTTATGGCGATGCTTAGGAGCTTAAAATCTGCTTTGAGTTCAAGCTCCAAAAACGCCATCACCACCTGCTCCTCTTCACACATCAAAAGATCTATGGCGTTCTCTACGATGTCTCTGAGTTGGTAGCTTTTTTTGTGGAGTTTTTGGTGCGAAGCGATGAGCGCCTCGATGGAGGCAAACTCGTTGATGAGCGCTTCGAGCCTGTAAAAGAGTGTTTGAAGTGACGCCTGATTCTCTTGGGTGCAGGGGAGTTGGGTGAGGATTTGCCCTTTGGCAATGGGAGTTTTGAGTTCGTGCATGATGTTTCTGATAAAGACATTTCGCGACTCTTTGAGTGCTTTTAAACGCTGCATACTCTTTGAAAATTCCGCGCCCAGCAGTGCTATCTCATCCTCCCCTTCAATGGTAAACGCAGTGTCAAACTCCTCGTTTGCCAGAGCCTGCACGCTTGATTTGAGCTTTTTAAGGGGGGAGAGCTTTTTGATGATGCGCAGATACAAAAGCCAAAACGCCATAAGTAGTGCCATAAAAAGCAGCGTTATTAGCCCATAAGCACCTCGCTCGTACCCATCGTCTTGCAAGAGCAGCTCTTTGTGCGGGAGTGAAATATGGACGTAATAGCGCTCATCTAGGCGAAAAATCTCTAAGTCAAGTCTGCGTTTTTTCTCATGCCAAAGCACCTTTTTGGCTTCGTTTTGCAGGAGTGTTTGGGGTGTTTTTATGAGACGAAACTCTGAATCTTTGAGATACTCGCCAAAGAGTTGCTCTTTTGTGGCAAAACGCGCCACTTCAAACGCGCGTTTGGTGTTGGTGAAACGCTCTTTCATAGTGGTGGTTTGGAGTACAAACGCAAATGCAATTATTAGAAAGGCAAAGAGTGCCACAAACGCGAGTGTGATGGAAAAAGTAAGTGATTTTTTGTTCATTCTACCAGCTTGTAGCCCATACCTCTTATGGTGAGGAGGTGCTTTGGGTTTTTTGGATCATCTTCTATCTTTGCACGGATGCGATTTACCAAAACGGCGACACTTCCACCTTGTGTCTCTACACCAGAATCAAGTGCCTCAAGAATCTCATAACGCGACACTATGCCCGCTTTTTGTCTGCAAAGAAGTGCCAAAATCTGATACTCCGCAAAGGTGAGATCGAGTGTTTTGTTTGCTTTGGTGATCGACCTTTTGCTCTCATCGAGCACAAAGAGCGGCTCTGGGCAAGTGAGCTGGGATTTGTTGGCTGTGTTGTATCTACGAAGCAGTGTAGTGATGCGAAGTGCAAGCTCTCTAGGGTCGTAAGGTTTTGGAAGATAGTCATCAGCTCCAAGCTCTAACGCAGTGATCTTGTCTTGAATATCACTGCGAGCACTTGAGATGATGATGGGGGTTTGCGTTGTTTTGAGCAGCTTTTGACAGATCTCTAGTCCATCAATCCCTGGAAGTGTCAGATCTAAGATAATGAGATCGAACTGCTCAAACTGCAAAGCACTCAGACCCATAAAAGGGTCTGCATAGTTGCTCACTTGCATATCAAAACGCAGTAGATAGCTGCTGAGTATCTCTGCGAGTTCAACATCATCTTCTATCATCGCTATGCGTATCAAGTGCTTACTCCTTAGCGGTTCATTTTTGCGACAAGCGCCTCTTTTTGTGCAGGCGTAAGCGTAGCGTAAATTTTGGCGATGAGATCAGCTTTGCGCTGGAGTTTTTGCGTTTTTTTCTGCTCCGCGTTTTTGATAAAAAGCGCTTTGTCAAAACCCTCTTTGCCAAACGCCGCGCTCATTTTTGGGGCTGTGTTTTTGTGCTCTTTGAGAATGGTCTCTATCTTTGTTTTTTGCTCTTGTGTGAGATCGAGATTCATGATGCCCATGAGCGCACCATCTTTGTGCGAGCGACCTCTTTTCATGCCATAAGCCATATGTTTGTTTTTTTTGTGTTTCATCTGCATAGCGCATTTTTGTGTAGCACAACTATTTTTGCCACAATGTTTTTGCGGCATGGCATAGAGTGAAGTGAGTAGTGATAAACCCAGAGCGAGTGCGAGTGTTTTTTTCATAAGTAACTCCTGTTTGATGATATGTAAAAGTATAGAAAAGCAACTTTAACGCAACTCTAACTCTATATTAATTGAGTATTAATCTCAAAATTTTTGTATAATCGCTCTAAAAAAAGAGCCAAAATGTCAAACGCCATCATAGAAAAACTCAAAAAAACCTCCATCTTTTCAAAGCTCACCAAGGAAGATATGGAGTATCTACTAAGCATCTCCAAACTCAAAACACTCCAAGAGGGTGAGATACTCTTTTACAAAGGTGACGCTCCAACACAGCTCTATGTGCTTCTTGATGGAAAGTGCAAGATCTACAAGCACAACAAACAAGGACACGAGGTGGTGATGAAGCTCTTTGAAGACGTTTCGCTCATCGCCGAGCTTGCCAACCTAGAGCATATCGCTTACCCCTCTAACTGTGTTGCATCAGAGGTCTCTACTTTTTTAGTCATAGACTACAAAAGGTTTGAGCACTACTTTTTAAAAAACAGCGATCTTTTACTTCTCTTTGTAAAGTCGCTCACCCAACAAGTCTTCAATCTTGAGCGCATCATTCACTCCAACATCACCCTTGACGCACCCTCGCGCGTGGCGAAGTTTTTATATGAAAATGAAGAGGAGTTTTACGCCAAAACAAATGTGGAGATAGCACAACATCTAAACATCACTCCAGAGACACTCTCAAGAGTGCTCAAAAAATTTAAAAACGCCGAGATTTTGGTCTTAAGAGATGGTGTTTATAGGGTCGACGACTCTCAAAGAGAGGCACTTGAGGAGCTTTTTGAGGCTTGAGTCACGGCGCTTTCGTTTGGCTTTAGTTCAAAGCCTCCGCCAAGGGCTTTATAGAGGGTGACTTGTGCTATGAGTCGCTCTTGTTTGGCACTAAGAAGTCGCTCTTTAGCACTAAAGAAACTCTGCTGTACATCCAAAAATGTGTTGAAATCGATGAGACCATTTTTGTACTGAATGGTCGCGAGCTCAAAGGTATAAGCACTCTCTTTGAGTGTTTTTTGCGCAAGCTCAAGGTTTTGTGTGGTGAAGTGGAGTGTATTGAGCGCATCTTCTACCTCTTTAAACGCAGTTAAAACCCTACTTCTGTAGTTTTGTAACACTGCGTTTGCTTTTGACTCCTCTATGCGTCTTGCGTTTGTGAGTCGTCCATCGTCAAAGATGTTGTAGCTTACTCCAAGTCCCGCTGAGAGAGCATATGCTGGATCACGAAACGCCAAGAGATCGGCACTTGAGACCCCTGAAGAGCCACTTAGGGAGAAGCTAGGGTATCTAGCGGCATCGCTCACCTGTATGGCTGCTTTGCTCGCGTCGATGGCGGCTCTGCTTGAGGCGATATCTGGACGGCGAAGGAGTAGCTCTGATGGCAGACCTGCTTCTATGGAATGTACACTAAACTCCTCCAAAGACTCCTTGGCTATCTCAAAGCTGTTTGGGCTTACTCCCACAAGCACAGCGATGGCGTTTTTGTAGGCTTTGAGCTGGTTTTGTAGGTTTATGAGGTTTGCTTCTTGGGTAAAGAGCGTGTTTTTTTGTCGACTGACATCCAGAGCGTTGATGGAGCCAAATCGTAGCCGCGCCTCCATGATGTCGAGCACCTTTTGGGCTATTTCAAGATTGTTTTTGGCTATGGTAGCTTTTTGGCGTGTGCTTTGGTAGAGGAAGTAGTTTTGCGCGATGCTCGCAGCGAGTGTGAGCTTGAGTGCCTCGTAGTCGTACTTGGAAGTAGCGATGTTGGCTTCTGCTAGGCGAACATTTGCGGCAATTCTTCCAAAGACATCAAGTTCGTAACTCATGCTTAGTTCTGCATTGCTCACATCGCTTCTTGAAGTGTTTGCGTTTTGTGACTCTCTTGCAGAAGCACTTGTGTTGCCACGAAAATCGAGTGATGGCAGTAGTGGAGCTGCTGCGTTTTGTTTTAAGATTTTGGCTTGATTTATACGCTCAAACGCCACTAAGATATCGGGACTTTGAGCCAAACCTCTCTCTATGAGAGAGACAAGGTTTTGACTTCCAAAGTCGCTATACCACTCTGAAGTGAGTTTTGCTCCCTTAGCTGCGTTTGGGGCACTAAAATGCTCAGCGCTCTCTACTTGCATGGTTAGATTTGGGTCTATTGTGGTACAGCCACTCTGTAGCAAAATGCCACAGAGGAGTGGAAGCAAATATCTTTTATGTATCATTTTTTTTCCTTCAAATTATTCTGATGCAAGTGCTACGACTGGACTCAAGTTTGCCGCTTTTTTGGCAGGCAGGTAGCCAAAGATAAGCCCCGTTAAAAACGCGGAGCCAAACGCTAAGATGATAGGTGTGAGCGAGTGGTAGATCGGCATACCAAAATACTCCGCCAAAAAGCTGATGCCAACCCCTAAAACTACACCGATAAGCCCGCCAAACGCAGAGACTACGAGTGACTCGATGAGAAACTGTTGCATGATGTCGCTGCGTCTAGCACCACATGCCATGCGTATGCCTATCTCTTTGGTACGCTCACTCACACTTACGAGCATGATGTTCATCACCCCAATTCCACCCACAAGTAAAGAGATAGCCGCGATGGAGCCGAGTAAAATAGTGAGCGTGTTCTGCGTCTCAGTGGCGTTTTCTATGAGTGACGCCATGTTGATGATGCGAAAATCCTCCGCATTGTGTCTTTGAATGAGCAGTGTTTTGATGTTCTCCACCGTCTGCTCCATGATGCTTAGATCATCTAACGCCACCGTCACGTTTCTAAGAGTGTTTTCGCCTAAGAGATGGACACGTCCCGTGCTAAATGGCGTGAATATGATGTCGTCCTCGTCATCTCCAAACGCCGAAGCACCACGTTTTGACATGACGCCCACGATCTGAAAGAGGATGTTGTCAATGATGATGAACTCGCCAAGCGCCTCTCTCTTACCAAAGAGGGCGGTTTTGACGCTCTCTCCGATGATGGCGACTTTGGCGATGTTGTTTTCATCTTCTTTGGTAAAAAAGCTCCCCTGTGCCACACTCCAGTTTCTTACTAGTGGGTAGTGGCGGGTGGTTGCGTTGAGTGTGGTGGTGTGGTCGGAGTTTTTATACCGTACCGTGATACCTTTTCGAGTCTCTGGCACGGCGGCTATGATGTTTTCAAGGCGGTTGATGGCGCTTACGTCTTCGGGTACAAGGGTGGTTATGGTACTGTGACCTCTTGTATTTGGCATTCCTGGACGGATGATGAGCAGGTTGGTACCCATCGCGCTGATGCGATTTAAAACGCTCTGTTTTGCCCCATCGCCAATGGCGAGCATCGCGATGACCGAGGAGACCCCGATGACGATGCCAAGAAGTGTGAGCAGGGTGCGCACGAGGTTCATACGCAGCGAGTTGAGTGCTCCTTGCGTGGACTCTATGAGTTCTACAAGAAGAGAGTCGTGTGGCGTGACGTGCTCTATGGCTTTGATCTCTTGAGCTCTCGCTGGTGGCGGGTTTTTAAGAAGGTGTCCATCTTTGATCTCGATGACCCTTTTGGCGTTTGCCGCCACCTCTGCGTCGTGTGTGATGAGAATGATGGTGTAGCCCTTGTTTGAGAGCTCTTTGAGCAGTGCCATCACCTCTTTTCCGCTTTGGCTATCGAGCGCTCCCGTTGGCTCATCGGCGAGGATGACCTCGGCACCATTCATGAGTGCGCGAGCTATGGAGACGCGTTGCTGCTGCCCACCTGAGAGCTGCGAAGGGTAGTAAGAGAGTCTGTGAGAGAGTCCAAGCTCGTCTAAAAAGCTCTGCGCACGCTCTATGCGCTCCTCTTTTTGCATCCCTGAGTAGATGGCGGGCATCTCCACGTTTTGAAGTGCGGTGAGGGAGTGGATGAGGTTGTAGCTTTGAAAGACAAATCCAAAAGAGCTTCGGCGCTCTTGGGAGAGCTCCTCTGGGTTCATCTGAGCTACGTCGCGTCCCATAAGGGTGTAGCTCCCAGAACTTGGCACGTCAAGACAGCCGATGATGTTCATAAGAGTCGATTTTCCAGAACCGCTTGAGCCTACGATGGCGATGAACTCTCCCGCATAGATCTCAAGATCGACGCCATGAAGCACCACAGTGTTGTTGTCACCGTTGTGATACTCCTTGGTGATGCCCTCAAGTGAGATGAGAGGCGAGCTTTTTTTGTCGAAATTTCTTGGCGTCACTAAAACATCCTCGCCATTTTTGGTCGCTGAACATTTTGCTTTTTCTGCGCTGGTTTGATGATGACCCTCTCACCCTCGCTCACTCCTGAGAGTATCTCCACCGAGATGCGGTTTGAGACACCAAGAGTCACTTCGCGGCGTTCTACCTTGCCATCTTCTTTTAAGACTTCGACTACTCCTGTGGTGCTTCTTGGCGTCTCTTTGGTGATGGCGTTTGGAGGGAGCAAAAGCGCATCGGTGGCGTTTGAGAGTATGAAAAAGACCTGCGTTGTCATTGAAGTCATGAGACGCGAGGAGTTATTGTCCACGTCAAAGAGTGCGTTGTAGAGCACGACGTTGTTAAGCACACTCGGCGTTGGCTCTACTTTTGCAAGCGAGGCGTACCACTTTTTTTGACTCCCTATGGTCTTGAAGTAGAGATCCATGCCGATGCGCAGTTTGGTGACGTCCGCTTCGGAGACTTCGGCTTTGACCGTCATGGTGCTAAGATCTGCGATCTGTAAAATGATGGGAGCTTGCTGGTTGGCGTTGAGCGTTTGCCCCTGTTTGGCACTCAGACTCACCACCGTTCCATCCATAGGCGCATAGATACGTGTAAACTCAAGGTTTGCCTCATCGGCTCTTAGAGAGGATTTTATCTGCTCTATCTGCGCTTTGAGCATCGCTATTTGGGCATCAGAGCTTTTGAGTGTCGCCTCAGCACTTTGGAGAAGTTCAAGACTTGTTGCGTTGTGGTCGTAGAGGTTTTTTTGGCGTTCAAAGTTGAGCTTGGCAAGGGTGTTTTGCGCTTCTCTTTCGATGAGTGAAGCCTCTTGATACTTGAGTTGGGCGCGCTGTTGATCGACTTTTGCCATGAAGAGCGTGACGTCTATCTCGGCCAAGAGATCGCCTTTTTTGACTCTATCACCGATCTCTACATGGAGCACATCTAAGCGACCTGTTACTTGCGCGCCTACGTCGACGAACTCTCTTGGCTGGAGTTTTCCTGTTGCCGTGACGACGTTTTCTATCTCGCCTCGTTCGACTATGACGGTTTTGTAGTTTGGTTTTTTGTCGTTTTGGAGTTTTTGGTAGTAGCTTTGTCCGCCGATCGCGCCCCCGATGAGAAGGAGCGAAGCGAGGATGATTTTACTTTTAGTGCGCATATTTTGCTCTTCTTTTTTTGATGTAAAGCATAAGCCCCGTGATGCCAAAGAGCGGCATCATAAGCGCTGCTAAGAAAAAGAGCAGCTGTCCGATCCAGCCAAAAAACTCGCCGCTGTGCAGTGCAAAGATGCTTGCCATAAGCTTCTCGCCCATGTTTTTCTCATCATAGCGTTCATCTTTGATGAGTGCTTGCGAGGCTGCGTTTATCTCTGCTTTGTTTCTTGCATAAGGGTGCGCTGGGTCTTTCTCAAGCCAGAAGAACATATAAACATCGCCGCTTCTTGGCGTGCGTAGCATCACCTCTTGAGCGCGTTTGTCTACGAGAGCATTAAAGAGCTCAAACGCTTGCGCTATGTTTTGTGGTTGATTCTCTGGAGCTTTTGGCATCGCCATCTGCTTCATCATCTGCTGGCGTTTGGCTTTTTGTTCGCCTTGCTCTTTTTGTTCGCCTTGCTCTTTTTTCATTCCCTCTTTGGGCATTGGCGCATGCTTATGCGACTCTACGCCCGTGATGGCGTGGAGCATGTCGTTGTACCAGTGGTAGGACCAGTAAAGCCCCGTGAGCGTAATGCTCAGATAGATAGGCAACACCCAAAGCCCCACACTTCCATGAAGCGTGTACAAAAAGGAGCGACCCGTCGCTTTTGGATTGATCTTGAGTGCATTGATGAAGCCGCGTTTGATCTTTGGCATGTACATATAAACACCGCTAAAGAGCAAGAAGATAAGGATGAGCACACTCGCTCCCACGATCTGTTTGCCCACTTCGCCAAGCAAGAGACGTCTGTGAAGGTTCTCTACAAACATAAAAAACTTGTGCGAAGTGACCTCAGGCAAAATCTCCGCTGTGTAAGGGTTGACATAGATGCTTTCGCCTTTTCGGCTTTTTTGGCTGGCGATGTTGATGACGACTGCCGCGTTTTCATCGTTTGAGAGCGTTACGCCATTGATCTTGACCTCGCCTTTTTGCTCTATAAACCGCTCAAGAAGTGCCTCGGTGGAGAGCCTTTGTCCTTGCGGCGTGACCGTGAAGCTCTCTGCGTGAATGATGCGAAGCAACTGTTTTTCGTACGATAAAAGCGCACCCGTGACACCTACGACGAGGAGTATGAGCGCGGCTGCGAGACCTAAATAGAGGTGGAGTTTGTGTATGATTTTTCCCATAATGTACCCTGTATGATTTGATGATGCGAAGTCTATCGAGGAGATATTAATCGATTCTTAATATAATGATAATCTTTACTAAAATTATATTTCTAAACGCAGCTTAGTTGGCTGCGTTTAGATTGTTGACTAGATTTTAATGTTCATGCTAAGCCAAAACTCGCGAGACTTTGCCATGGTGTTGTAGTCGTCTCTGTAGACTGGAGTCCATGCGCCAGTTGAACCCGTAAATGTAGTCGTGTACCATGTGAAATCTTGGTCTAAAAGATTGTTGATGCGTCCGTTAAAGGTAACGCTCTCGTTTGCTTTGTAAGATGCTCCTGCGTTTAACACGGCATAGTCTTTAAAGAAGAGTGGCGTTTGCGTTACTGCGTCGAAGCTTCTGTAGCGTTTGTTTTCGCCCGTATAGATGATGTATGAGCTAAGTGCTGGAGTGTGTTTGTAATCAACTGCGAGGTTGTACATATCTCTTGCACTTCCTGAGAGTGGTAGCCCCTCATTCGCTCCGCTTTTTTGTTTTGAGTCTATGTAGGTGTAGTTTCCGCGAAGCGCATACTGGTCGTTAATATTGTACTTTCCAGCGATCTCAACCCCTTGTATGAGGGCACTGTCTATGTTGATTTTTTGAGAAAACTCTGTGTAACCAAGTGATGCCCACTCAGAACCTATGTCAACACCATAAGTCCCTATATTTGTCTGAATTTTGTCTCTAAAATCGTTGTGGAAGTAGGTGATGTTAAAGTTGTCTCTTCTTGCGTTTTCATAGTAAAACGCTATCTCGGAGTTGATGCTTGTCTCGGGTTTGAGGTCGGGCGTTCCAACAAAAGGCGTCGTTCCTTGACCGCCAAAGCCGACGATACCATCAAAAAGATCAGATGTTTTTGGTGTTTTGTATCCAGTTCCAACACCCCCTTTGATGGTGTAGTCTTTGGCTATATTGTAAACGCCGTAGATACGCGGACTAAGGTTGTCCCCAAAGACCTCATGCTTGTCATAGCGTCCACCCGCCGTGAGCGTAAAGCCATCGAACATACTCCAGTTCTCTTCGGCGAAAAGTGCCCACTGTTTGTGTGGTTGCACGGCTCCCGCGTTGTATCCATCAGTGCCGCTTAGACCAAAAACGCCATCTTCCATCTCAGCATCGATGTACTGAAACCCAAGTACAACGAGGTGCTCATCGAGTGGAATATCCATCTTTCCATCTACGGTGAGCTGACGAGTCTCCATGATGCGTTCAGGTCTAGGCAAGAAGGCTTCAAGCTGTGCGTTTTGCGTCGGTGTTAAGTTGCTTATGCTCGCGTTTGAACAGCCAGCACTCCCGCCTCCAGCCACACAAGCACTGTCCCAAAGTGTTTGGAGTTCATTTCTTTCACCTGCACTAAAAGGGAGAGTTCTACCATTGTTGGCGGTATTTACTTGGTAGACATTGAGTTTAGACGTTGCAAAATCCCAGTCCCCTTCGTGAGAGAGCGACCACTGATCTCTTGTAAACCCTTGATCTTCTGAATATCCC